>JBGSXH010000296.1:0-16146 GCA_041751515.1 Cyclobacteriaceae bacterium
ACAGCATATTCATAATATCAAGCTGTAATCTTTCACCAAACAAGGCATTCTTTCTTCGGGTATAGATAACTTCACGTTGCGAATTCATGACATCATCATACTCTAACAAGCGCTTCCGTATAGCAAAATTGTTTTCTTCGACTTTCTTCTGGGCGCGTTCGATGGATTTGGAGATCATGGAATGTTGAATGACTTCACCTTCTTCGAGTCCCATGCGGTCCATGAGCTTTGCAATTCTGTCTGAGCCAAAAAGTCGCATGAGGTTGTCTTCCAACGATACAAAAAACTGTGACGAACCCACATCCCCCTGACGACCGGAACGACCACGCAACTGCCTGTCCACACGACGAGACTCATGCCTTTCTGTACCAACAATGGCAAGACCACCGGCTGCTTTGGATTCCTTTGATAACTTAATATCCGTTCCTCTACCCGCCATGTTCGTGGCTATAGTAACCGTGCCAGGTTTTCCTGCTTCGGCAACTACTTCGGCTTCCTTCTGATGCTGTTTGGCATTCAGCACCTGATGTCTGATTGACCTTAACTTCAGCATTCGGCTAAGCAACTCTGAAATTTCTACAGAAGTGGTACCTACCAGAACAGGCCGTCCTGCTTCCGTCAATAAGACAATTTCGTCTACGACGGCATTGAATTTCTCACGAACAGTTTTAAATACTTTATCGTCTCTGTCGTCGCGAACAATGGACCTATTGGTAGGAATAACGACGACATCGAGTTTGTATATTTCCCAGAATTCACCTGCTTCGGTTTCGGCTGTACCCGTCATACCGGCAAGTTTATGGTACATTCTGAAGTAATTCTGCAAAGTTATCGTCGCATAAGTTTGCGTCGCATCCTCTACTTTTACATTTTCCTTCGCTTCGATCGCCTGGTGTAATCCGTCTGAATAACGACGGCCCTCCATTACCCGACCGGTTTGCTCATCAACAATTTTAACTTTATTGTCTACCAAGATGTACTCAGTATCTTTTTCAAATAAAGTATAAGCTTTCAGTAGCTGATTGATGGTGTGAATACGCTGCGCCTTAATACTGTAGTCTTTGATAAGCGTGTCTTTCCTAATGACTTTCTCATCATCAGAAAGGGTACTATCGTTTTCCAGGTCGGCAACTGCCATACCAATATCCGGCATGATGAAGAAGCTGGTATCTTCTCCGTCACCCGTGATAAGGTCAATGCCCTTTTCTGTGAGATCTATATTGTTATTTTTCTCATCGATTGTGAAATACAATGGCTCATCTGCTTCAGGCATGGCTTTGGAGTTGTCCTGAAGGTAAAAGCTCTCCGTTTTGAGGAGGATCTGCCGCATGCCTGTTTCACTCAAGAATTTAATAAGGGGTTTGTATTTAGGTAAGCCACGGAAGGCTCGGAACAAAGCCACGCCTCCATCTTTGGTGTTGCCTTCTTTTATAAGTTTCTTGGCTTCCTGCAAATAAAGAGAAGCCATCTTCTTTTGCGCCTCGACAAGTTTAAAAATTCTTGGCTTTAAGTCATAAAACTCATGCTGGTCGCCTTTCGGCACTGGCCCGGAAATAATGAGTGGTGTACGGGCATCATCGATAAGTACGGAATCTACCTCATCGACCATGGCAAAGTGGTGTTTCCCTTGCACAAGGTCTTTGGGATCCCGCGACATATTATCACGGAGATAATCAAAACCAAATTCATTGTTGGTACCGTAAATAATATCGGCTTGGTAAGCATTTCTTCTTTGCTCGGAATTAGGCTGGTACTTATCGATACAATCCACCTTAAGTTCATGGAACTCGAATAATGGCGCCATCCATTCGGAGTCACGACGAGCCAGGTAATCGTTGACCGTTACAATGTGAACACCACGGCTGGCCAGGGCATTGAGGTAGGCAGGGAGTGTAGCGACAAGGGTTTTTCCCTCTCCGGTAGCCATCTCTGCAATTTTTCCCTGGTGCAGTACCACACCACCAATGAGCTGGACGTCATAGTGGAGCATTTCCCAGGTCATTTCTGTGCCTGCGGCAAGCCAGGAATTATGCCATGTGGCCATTTCGCCTTCTATCTGCACATTATCTTTATGTGCTGCAATGGTTTTGTCGTGCATTTCTGCTTTGACGACCAGCTTGCCGTTTTCTTTATACCTTCTGGCAGTTTCTTTGACCACTGCAAAGCCTTCTGGTAAAATTTCCAGTAAAATATCTTCCAGGGCATCGTTGCGCTTGTCTTCAAGTTTATCGATTTGATTGAAGACCGCTTCTTTCTCGTGCAGGTCAAGGTCCGGCTGGTCTGCTACTTTTTTGTGAAGTGCAGCAATTTCGTTATCAATATCTGCCAGGAAAGTATTAATTCTACCACGAAGTTCACGGGTTTTGCCGCGAAGTTCATCGTCTGATATAGCTTGTAGGGTATTGTATGCAGCATTGATTTTCTCAACATAAGGGAACACTTCCTTAATGTCTCTGTCGGATTTTGTTCCGAACATCTTCGCAAGCCCTTTTGAAATAAGGTTAAGCATATAATTTGATATATTATTTTAAAACAGGTTTAAAGTTAAATCTTTTAACCCAAAATTTAATAGTAATTGGAAGGTATTCACTTTACAAATCTGATGGAACCTCTATATTTCCATGATATACCAGAACAGCAGGGCCTTCAAGGTATATTTCTGTAAAATTGTTGGTGTCAGCGATATTAAAGTAAACGGTAAGTATGCCGCCTTTGGTTTGAATATTTACCGGACTTTTTAAACCTTTTAAACTGGCAGCCAGCGCAGCGGCTGTCACGCCGGTGCCGCAGGAGTAAGTTTCATCTTCAACGCCGCGTTCATAAGTGCGGACAGTCAGAGAATGGACATCGGTTCCTTTGGCAACAAAATTAACATTCGTTCCTGCTTTGCTGTATTCTTCACTATAGCGAATGGCACGTCCCTGGGCAACCACATCAAGGGTTTCTACCTCATCAGTCCACTGTATGTAGTGTGGGGAGCCAGTATTCAGGAAAGCAGCATCATTGGCTTTCTGCTGAATTTCACTGACATCATTCATTCCCAGCTTTACCAACCCATCAGCTATAGTGGCGGATAGTAAGCCGTCAATCGTATTAAATCGGGTACTATCTGTAATAATATTTAATTGTCTGGCGAAAGCCACCGCACATCGGCTGCCATTGCCACATAGGCTCTGTGTGCCATCGGCATTAAAATAAAGCATATTAAAATCAGCGCCGGAAAAATCCTCTATGAGAATGAGTCCGTCTGCGCCAATGCCAAATCGGCGATGACATAAGGTAGCAATTAATTCGGGGTTTGTCTTTAAAATACCTTTACGGTTATCGACCATAATAAAGTCGTTGCCGGTGCCGTGATATTTATAGAAAGGTAATGTCATGCTATTATGGGTTGATAATTATGAATAGCCGAATATAAAAAAAGCCAACACAAAGGTTGGCTTTTTTTATATGATGATATGTATTTTTTAGATTTTCTCTTTGATTCTTGCAGCCTTACCCTGACGTCCTCGTAGGTAGTATAAACGAGCTCTTCTTACAGAACCTCTTCTTAGTACTTCTACCTTGTCAAGATTTGGAGACAGTAGTGGGAATATACGCTCAATGCCAATACCATTTGAAACTTTACGTACGGTAAAGGTTTCGCCATTAGTATTAGGGTTTTTGCGTTGTATCACCGTTCCCTGATACTGCTGTATCCTTTCCTTATTTCCTTCGCTGATGCGCACGTGTACATTTACAGTATCACCTGCTTTGAAAGCCGGGAAAGATGCTCTCTTATCTTTGTACTCTTCGTTAATTAATTTTATTAATTCGCTCATGATATCCTTTATTCTTGCTCCGCAAAATGAACTGCAAATATAATTGTTTATTTCTGCAATCCAATCGGAAATTATAACATTTTTTGGAAAACTGTTTTACTCTTTTAAAAGATTGGGTCTGCGCTGTTGTGTTCTTAGCACGGCTTGCTCAAAACGCCATTCCTCAATTTTTTTTGCATGACCAGATAAAAGAATTGCAGGTACTTCAATGCCTTCAAAGCTTGCCGGCCTTGTATACACCGGAGGTGCGACCAGATTATCCTGAAAGGAATCTGTTAACGCAGAGGTTTCGTCAGACAATACACCGGGTAGCAAGCGGACGATAGCGTCGGTTAAAACCGCAGCACCAAGTTCGCCTCCGGAGAGCACGTAGTTGCCCACGCTTATTTCTCTGGTAATAAAATGCGTTCTTACTCTTTCGTCTACACCTTTGTAATGGCCACAAAGCATCATGATATTGCCTTTCAAAGAAAGTTCATTGGCGATTCCTTGAGAAAACTCTTCCCCGTCCGGACTTAGATAAATGATTTCATCATAATCCCTTTCAGCCTTCAATGCCCTGATGCAAGCAGCGATAGGTTCGATCATCATGACCATGCCTGCGCCGCCACCAAAAGCATAATCGTCAATTTGCCTTTGTTTCTGTGTGGAATAATGTCGAAGATCGTGTACGTTTATTTTTACCAGTCCTTTGTCCTGCGCTCTTTGCAGTATAGAATGGCTGAAAGGGCTTTCCAGCAGTTTTGGCAGGCAGGTAATGATATCAATCTGCATCATCTTCTTCAAAATAAACATCCAGCAGTCCATCGGGCATATTGGTGAACACATGCTGTTGCGTGCGGTCGATCCCGGTAACTACTTCCTTGTTGATAGGAATAAGGACTTCTGTCTCACGGTAATTCATGGCAATTACATCCTGGTGAGGCAATGCATAGACATTTTCTACCTTTCCCAACAAGCCCAGCTTTTGGTCATTGACGGTAAAGCCAACAATTTCGTGAAAGTAGAATTGTTCCTCTTTGAGTTTAGGGAGCTTGGACAGTGGCAGGTAAAAGCTACAACCTTTTAGTGCTGCAGCATCTTCAGGGTTGTTCAGGTCTTCCAGCTTCAGAATTGCCCTGTCTCCCTGTAAATGTAAATGCTCAATAAAAAAAGGAACCAGTTTGCCGTTGCTTTTTACATCAACGAAAACTGATTCCAATAATTTATATTCCTCGGGATTATCCGTCTCGAGTTGTAAAAGAAGTTCACCCTGTACACCATGCACCTTTATAGCATAACCTAGCTGAAAAGCGGCATTAATATTCATGGGAAACTAACTTTATTATCCTTTATTTTCTGCATCGTCTGCAGGCGCTTCACCTTCTGCGGGCGCTGCGTCTTCAGTTTCAGTACTTTCTTCGGCAGCCGGTTGTGCAGCGGCAGCTTCTTCTTCCTGCTTTTTGCGTAAAGCTTCTGCTCTTGCATCGCTTACTTTTTTCTCAGCTTCGAGTCTAGCTTTGGCTTCATCTGCTTTCTTTTTCTCAAGTCCTTCAGATTTGCCTTGTACCTGAGCGTCTTTTTTGTCTTTCCATTCCTGGAAACGCGCATCGGCTTGCTCCTGCGTGATAGCTTCTTTGATTACACCAAGCTGCAAATGTTTTTTTAACATTAAGCCCCTGTAGGAAAGCATTGCACGGACAGTATCTGTCGGCATGGCACCTTTCATAAGCCAGTTAAACGCTTTCTCTTCATTAAAGACGATAGTGGCTACTGGAGTGTTTGGGTTGTAAGTACCCAGTTTTTCAATAAAGCGACCATCCCGTGGTGCTCTGGCATCGGCTACAACGATGTCGTACATAGCCATTTTTTTGCGTCCCCGACGCGCTAGTCTGATTTTAACTGCCATGATTCTCTGTTATTTATAAATACAATAATTGCGGAACACGTCCGCTTTGGTTGTAAAAGGTCGCAAAGATAGTAATACTTATAATATTTTACCAGCTTCATGCTAACAATATTGAAGATAATGACTTAATTCCTTAAGCAACGTTGTTATCAAGCATTTACTGAGATCCTGCTTGAAAAAATACAAAAATATACTGAACTTCACCGCAACAAAAAATTCCCCAGTACCAAATGGAGAAACAGCTTATTTTTAATGATAATTGCTTGATAATTAGCACTTATTTGCTTAAGCGATTAAGCAGTTTTCAAAGATTACCCATTTTGTTTAATTTTGTCTTCAATAATCCTATAGCTATATAATGGACAAATATTCTTATATCTCCAACGCCCACGGTAATTATATCGATGAGCTTTACAACGATTATCGCCAGGATCCTGAAAAAGTAGATGAAAGCTGGCAGAAATTTTTCGAAGGCTTCGAGTTTCAGTTATCCCGATACACTGACGATGAGAATGGCGCTCCTATGAATGCCGAAGAAGCCAACAAAGAGCTTAAGGTTTGGCAGTACATTCATGCTTATCGAAGCCGAGGACATCTTAAATCGAAGACCAATCCTGTTCGCGAAAGAAAAGACCGGCGCGCATTGCTTGATCTTTCTGATTTTGGACTTTCAGAAAACGATTTAGAAACCTCATTTGCGGTTGGTAAAGAAATTGGCATAGGAAAAGCAAAGCTGAAAGATATAGTTGCAGCATTGCGTTCCATCTACGCAGGTACGGTAGGCTTTGAATATATGTATATCCGGGAGCCCGAAATCCTGGACTGGTTCACCAAAAAGTCCGAGCATGAGGCGCTCAATTTTAATCCAGCTTTAGAGGAGAAGAAACGCATACTTAGTAAATTAAATGAAGCGGTAGTTTTTGAAAACTTCCTGCATACAAAATACCTGGGTCAGAAAAGATTTTCTCTGGAAGGTGGAGAAACGACTATTCCTGCACTCGATGCTATCATCAATCGCGGTGGAGAGCTTGGTGTTGAAGAGGTCATGATTGGTATGGCACATAGAGGCCGACTCAATATTCTGGCCAATATCATGGGGAAAACCTATGAGCAAATTTTTACCGAATTTGAAGGTACAGCTGAACCCGACCTTACCATGGGTGATGGCGATGTGAAGTACCATATGGGGTACAGTTCAGAAATTACTACGCCTTCCGGGAATAAGGTGAATTTAAAACTGGCACCGAACCCTTCACATCTGGAAGCTGTAAATCCGGTGGTAGAAGGATTTATCAGAGCCAAGATTGATAAACAGTATGGCGGTGATATGAGCAAAGGTTTGCCCATACTAATCCATGGGGATGCGGCAGTGGCCGCACAAGGTATCGTTTATGAAGTAACCCAGATGTCTAAATTGGAGGGTTACCATACGGGTGGTACCATTCACTTTGTTATTAATAACCAGGTAGGTTTTACGACCGATTTTGATGATGCACGTTCCAGTATTTACTGTACCGATGTAGCAAAAATGATTGATGCGCCGGTTTTGCACGTGTCAGGAGATGACCCTGAAGCTGTGGTTTTCTGTGCAAAGCTTGCGATGGATTTTCGTCAGAAGTTCAAGAAGGACATATTTATTGACATGGTTTGCTATAGAAGGCATGGTCATAATGAAAGCGATGAACCTAAGTTTACGCAGCCTTCCTTATATAATATTATCTCTAAGCATCCGAATCCAAGAGAGGTTTACAACAAGAAGCTCATTACCAAAGGGGATGTAGATGCGGAGTTGGCAGAGAATATGGACAAAGAGTTTCGTTCTTTGTTGCAGGATAGGCTGAATATGGTGAAGCAAAAGCCTTTGCCGTACAACTATCAGCAGATGGAACAGGAGTGGAAAGAGCTACGAAGGTCTGAGCCAGCCGATTTTGATAGTTCGCCGGAAACAGGAATAACTCAGGAGGTTATTGATAAAGTGGGCAAAAGCCTCACCATAGTTCCTGATGGTTTCAAGCCGATCAAACAAATTGAAAAGCAATTAAAGCAGCGCAAGGATATGTTCTTTAAGGATAAGGAATTGAATTGGGCTGCAGCAGAATTACTGGCATACGGATCAATCTTATTAGAAAATAAAATGGTTCGACTTGCTGGTCAGGATACGCAAAGAGGTACATTCAGTCATCGCCATGCTGTTTTGCGGGATATCAATACAAACGAGGCGTACAATAGCCTTGATCATATCGAAGAGGGGCAGGAGCGCTTCCGCATTTATAATTCACTATTAAGCGAGTTTGGTGCGATGGGATTTGATTTTGGCTACTCTATGGCCAACCCTAATGCATTAGTCTTATGGGAGGCGCAGTTTGGTGATTTTGCCAATGGCGCTCAGGTGATGATAGACCAGTTCATTACCTGCTCGGAAACCAAATGGCAGCGGATGAACGCCCTTGTACTATTGTTGCCACACGGTTATGAGGGACAGGGCCCGGAGCACTCCAATGCAAGACCCGAAAGGTTTTTGCAGCTTTCTGCAGAGTATAATATAGTTGTGGCCAATGTTACCGAGCCATCCAACTTTTTCCATATGCTGAGAAGGCAACTTGCATGGTCTTTTAGAAAACCATTGGTTGTGATGTCACCAAAATCGCTATTGAGGCATCCTAAAGTAGTGTCATCTCTTGCTGAATTTACCAGTGGTAGCTTCAGGGAAGTACTGGATGATAACTATGTTGATGCTAAAAAAGTGAAAAAGGTATTGCTTTGCTCAGGAAAGATCTTTTACGATTTGCAGGAGCAGCAAGAAAAAGATAAGCGTAAAGATGTGGCTATTGTGCGAATGGAGCAGCTGCATCCTTTCCCTAAAAAGCAATTGGAAAAAGTGCTGGATCAATACAGTAATGCCAGCCTGCATTGGGTACAGGAAGAACCTGAAAATATGGGAGCATGGTCCTTTATTCTACGGATGTACAGGGACAAACCTATGGAAGTAATATCCAGAAAGGCCAGCGCCTCCCCTGCTACCGGTTACAATAAAATGCACGGCAAAGAGCAGGATGCCATTATTCAAAAGGCTTTTGCCTAAACATTTAATGTCTGATCCTGTCTCAGTCAGGGCAGCAATATTCAACAGAACTATTTAACAAGATACATATGAGCTTAGAAATTAAAGTACCTACCGTCGGTGAATCAATTACCGAAGTTACCATTGCCCAATGGCTCAAGCAAGATGGGGATTATGTGGAGATGGACGAGGTGATTTGCGAGCGGGAATCTGATAAAGCAACATTTGAGCTTAATGCTGAAACTGCAGGTGTATTGAAGATAAGAGCAGAGGAGGGTGAAACTTTAGAAATTGGCGCAGTTATATGTGAAATAGATGCCGATGCAAAAGGTGATGATGGTGGAAATGAGAAGGCCAACAAATCAAATGAGGACAAGAGCACTGGCGGACAGTCTTCCGCTGGAGAAGCTGCTTCGAAAACTGGTGAGACGCTTCAGATGGAGGTTCCTGCTGTTGGAGAGTCTATTACTGAAGTAACGATTTCCAGCTGGGTGAAGCAAAATGGAGACTATGTAGAACTCGATGAGGTAATTGCCGAAATTGAATCTGATAAAGCAACTTTTGAACTTACTGCCGAAGCGCAGGGTATTCTCGAGATCATAGCCCAGGAAGGTGATACATTGGAAATAGGGGCACCTATCTGCAAAATTGAAGTGACCAAAGGGGGCGCTCCTCAGCAAAAAGCCTCATCAGATACTAAAAAAGATAAGCACGATACTTCCTCCGGTGACCAAGAGCAGAAAGATAGCTATGCCACAGGCCATGCAGCCCCGGCAGCAGCAAAGATATTGAAAGAAAAAGGTATTCCTGCTTCTGATGTGAAAGGCACCGGCGTCGATGGAAGAATCACGAAAGAAGATGCGGAAAAAGCTCAAAAGCAACAAACGAAAAAAGAGGCACCTGCTGCAGATAAGCAGGAAGTAGCAGCCAGCGGAGATCGTGCACAGCGCAGACAAAAGTTAAGCCCGCTCCGAAAAACCATTGCTAAGCGGTTGGTTTCTGTCAAAAATGAAACTGCCATGCTTACCACTTTCAATGAGGTAGACATGCAACCCATAATGGAGCTGAGAAAAAAATACAAAGAAATGTTTAAGGAAAAACATGAAGTAGGTCTGGGCTTTATGTCCTTCTTTACAAAAGCAGCTTGTGTCGCGCTCAAAGAATGGCCAGCCGTCAATGCAATGATAGACGGTGAAGAAATGGTTTATAATGACTTCTGCGATATTTCTATAGCAGTTTCAAGCCCGAAAGGACTTGTGGTGCCAGTAATTAGAAATGCAGAGCATATGAACTTCCAGGAAGTTGAAAAAGAGGTTGTCAGGCTGGCTAAAAAGGCAAGGGATGGCAAATTAAGCATCGATGAAATGACGGGTGGTACTTTTACCCTGACTAATGGCGGTATATTTGGCTCCATGTTGTCAACACCAATTATCAATGCCCCACAAGCGGCTATTTTAGGGATGCACAATATTATAGAGCGGGCGGTTGTCGTCAATGGGGAGATTACCATTCGTCCCATGATGTACCTGGCACTTTCTTATGACCATCGCATTATCGATGGCAGAGAGTCTGTTAGCTTCCTGGTGAGACTAAAAGAACTACTGGAAGATCCAACACGGTTGCTATTGGGTGTTTAATATTTTAGGGCGATCTGTTTCGCCCTTTTTTTCATTGTACAAATATTCTTAATCATATGGATTATCAAGTAGTAGTAATAGGTTCCGGACCTGGTGGCTATGTGGCAGCCATAAGATGTGCTCAATTGGGCATGAAAACAGCCATTATAGAAAAATACAATACGTTGGGTGGCACCTGTCTTAATGTAGGATGTATCCCATCAAAAGCATTGCTCGATAGCTCAGAGCATTTTCATAACGCGGCACATACTTTTAAGGAGCATGGTATTGAGTTGGATAACCTAAAGCCAAATCTGGATCAAATGATCAAAAGAAAGTCATCCGTTGTCTCTCAAACCACTCAAGGGATAGATTTTCTGATGAAAAAAAATAAGATTGATGTGTTGCATGGGCATGGTTCTTTTAAAGATAAGCATACCCTGATCGTCAAAGGCGACAAAGAAGAAAAAACCATTACTACGGAGAAAGTAATTATTGCTACGGGTTCCAAGCCTTCTGAGCTTCCATTTGCAAAGTTTGATAAGAAACGAATTATTTCAAGCACAGAAGCTTTAGAGCTCAAGGAAATACCCAAACATATGATCGTAATTGGCGGTGGTATTATTGGAATGGAGCTGGGTTCGGTTTATGGAAGAATAGGTTCAAAAATTACGACTTTGGAATATTTGGATAGCTTAATTCCCACTATGGACAAAACTATGGGAAAAGAGCTTCAAAAGTCATTGAAGAAGCTCAATTTCGATTTTAAATTTAACCACAAAGTAGTTAAAATAGAAAATACTGGTGATGAAGTCATCGTCACAGCCGAAAATAAAAAAGGCGAAGAAATTGAAGTGAAAGGCGATTACTGTCTGGTTGCAATTGGCAGACGTGCCTATACTGATAGCTTAGGCCTGGATAAGGTAGGTCTGGAAACCGATAAGCAAGGCAAGATAGAAGTTGATAAGAATTTAAGATCCAAAGTAGATAATATTTACGCCATCGGAGATGTGATCAAAGGTGCTATGCTGGCGCATAAAGCAGAGGAAGAAGGGGTGTTCGTGGCCGAAACCATAGCTGGCCAAAAACCCCATATCAATTATCTGCTTATTCCGGGTGTGGTTTATACCTGGCCGGAAGTTGCTTCTGTTGGTTACACTGAGGAACAGCTAAAGGAAAACGGTAGAAAGTATAAGTCCGGAGCATTTCCTTTTAAAGCTTCAGGACGGGCCAGAGCCAGTATGGATACCGACGGGCAGGTGAAAGTACTGGCAGACGCTAAAACAGATGAAATTTTAGGCGTGCATATGATAGGCCCGAGGGCAGCTGATATGATTGCTGAAGCGGTGGTCGCCATGGAGTATCGTGCTTCGGCGGAAGATATTTCCCGCATGTCACATGCGCACCCCACTTACACAGAAGCCATGAAGGAAGCGTGCCTTGCTGCCACAGAAAACAGGGCGCTTCATATTTAGCCTGACCATAGTCAATAATAGAAATTAAATATTCAATTCACTGAGGGCCATTCGAAAGAGTGGCCCTCTTTTTATTATCTGATTCATTCACAAATAGTTGCCATATAGAATTATATAATCCATAAGGATGCATTTGTGGAAGAATCATTACATATGTGCTGTGAAAGGTTAATATAATATTGTAAGCTGGTGCGTTTCAGAATAATAATGTAAAAAAATATTTGATGGTAGTATATTTTGCACTATTATTCAGGGTATAAATTTCGATTTTATAAATCGCTTAACCCTTATAATTCATTTTTTTATGAAAAACTTACGTTTACCAATCGCAGCACTTGTTGCTGCTACATTATTATACGGCTGTGGTCAGGACACAGTGGTAGAGGACGAACTTTCTCTATTAGAGATGGAAAGTTTCGACCAGAACATTTTATCGCAGATTGGCGAAGGTCCTGTGCAGGACTATGCAGATCATTATCTAGTTGAGTTTTCAGGCGATGCAGCTTCAGTAGAAGCGGCCGTTCGAAGCGTAGGCGGAACCGTGGCCTCTATTTTACCTGAAATGGGCATGGCTACTGTCACTAACCTAGGTGACAAAGAAGCGAGAGACTTAGGCAGAAACAGAGCAATTCAGCACGTTTCAAGAGATTTAATGGTGCAGTGGACGCCTACTAAGGAGGAAAGCTTCTTTCAGATGCTGGATGAAGTAGTTATTGATCAGGAAACTGGCATGCTGGATCCTACATCAGCCAATTTTTTCAGCTGCCAGTATGGTCTGGACCAAATTGATGTTGTGGAGGCCTGGGGAACGGGTGCTCTAGGCAGCAAGTCTGTAAAAGTGGCTGTTTTGGACACAGGTATCGATCCTACTCACCAGGATCTCGTTGGAAAGATCGACTTGGTCCATACAACCAGCGTACTAACGAGCTCTCCGTGTGGTCCTCAGGATATTAATACGATCCTGGATTACGACTTTCATGGAACTTTCGTATCCAGCCACATCACTTCTAATAACATTGGGGTTGCAGGTGTCGCTCCAAAGACGGAAGTGGTTTCTGTAAAAGTGATGAACTGTAATGGTTCAGGTTCATTTGCAGACATTATTAGTGGTATCTATTATGCGGCTAATATCGAAGATGTTAAGATTATTAATTTGAGCTTAGGCGCTACACTACCTAAAAACCTTCGCGGTGCGGGCAGGTTGAATGCTGCTATGAATAAAATAGTAAACTATGCTACTTCTCAGGGTAAACTGGTCATCTCTTCCGCTGGTAACAGTGCCTTAGATATGGACCGAAAAGGGAATCTTGTGGTAGTACCTGCTGAATCAGGCACTTCTGTTTCTATCTATGCAACCAATATCAATGATGAGTTGGCTAGCTACTCTAACTATGGTGTTTCTGGTACCTGGGTTGGTGGACCTGGTGGAGACGGTGGAGATGATATCAACCTTGGTTGTTTTCTTCCTCCAGCATTTCATTCATTCACGCTGGGTGCATTGTCAAGCTATGCTGGCGGTTCTCCTACATCTTATAGTGCCGCTGCAGGTACTAGCTTTTCTGCTCCGGTAGTAGCAGGTGTTGCAGCGCTTATGATGGCTGAGAATCCTGGTATGACGCCTGCTCAGGTGAAAACAAAACTTGCTCAGACTGCCGAAGACCTTGGTCAGCCTGGTAGAGATAGAATTTATTCAAATGGACGTGTAAATGCTTTCAGAGCAGTTTCTGAGTAGTTTTATACTAAAATGAAGTCAAAAAGGACGGCCCAAAAGGCCGTCCTTTTTTTATAACATCACCGAAGGAATGGCGTTGGAGTACTAAAGGCTAAGAGAATATTCTATATGTTAAAAAATATCACTTTACTACTACTCTGTTCATTTTTCATTTTTACGTCTGCTGACGCAAGGGTTTGGCATGTCTCAACAGAAGGAACATCGAAGGGGAATGGCACGCGCATGTTTCCCTGGGATATAAAAACAGGATTGAAAGACAATCGCAAAAGAGGCGGCGCCACCAGACCAAGTCCTGTGCAGCCAGGGGATACTATTGCAATGCACGAGGGCATATATAAAGCTAATATTTGGGGACAAATTTATGGAGCAGAGGGAAAGCCTGTCGTTATCATGCCCTATAATTATGGTAAGGTGGTTTTAGACGCTAACACTGGTGATCCTGATAGAGATAAAAACTACGGACTCAGACTAACTGGAGAATATGTTATTGTTCAGGGATTACACTTTACCAACTCCTCAGAAAATAGAATTACTGACGAGGAAGGTAGCAAAGGTGATAAAATTAATGCCAGAACTGGCCTCTTCATTTATTCAAAAGAAAGTAAAGTCATTAATTGTAAATTTTATAACAATGTTGGTAGTGCACTGCTATCTGCCAATGAAGCACACAACTTACTTATCTATGGGTGTATTTTCTTCTATAACGGTTGGGAGGCACCAGATCGGGGCCATGGTCATGCTATGTATTTGCGCAACGACGACAAAAGTAAGCCAAAGGTTATTGAAGCCAATATATTCCACAATTCATTTGGCAGGCAGATCAGCGGCTATGGTGATATTGAAGGTTTTATCGTAAAGGACAATATCAGTTTTTACGCAGGGCTGGCTTCGCAGCACGGCGCTGAAGGTAATGTATTTTTTGGAGGGAGTGGACAAAGTAAAAAGATTGACGATTTATACATAACCGATAATATTATCTATGCTCATGCAGGAAGGTCTTTTGAAATCGGGTATATAGAAAAGCATAAGAAGTCTGTTTATATCAAAAATAACTATGTTATTGGGGGTAATGGACTGGATATGAAGCCAGGGTTTGAAAAAGCAGAGCTGGAGAATAACAGGGCAAGTATAGACGACCATATTAAAATCATACCCAATCGATATGAGGAAGGCCGGGCAACCGTCGCGGTGATGAATAAAGCAGGATTAAATGAATGCACTATAGACTTTAAAGATTTACTTGTTGATGGTGATGCTTTCGAAGTCGTGGATGTTCAGGACTATTTTGGTGAGCCTGTTTATACTGGAGTATATGAGGGCAAATCTATAGCAATTCCACTTAATTCAGAGAAAACCGGGTCCATTCCGGGTAAAACCTTATCGCAAATAAAGCATACTCCGAAGGAGTTTAACGTGTTCATTGTTCGAAAGGCGAGAGGCGATATGGCCGAGGCTTCGAGATAATCCTCCGATCCTTGTTTTGAATAATATAAAATAAGCCTAAATTTGCGCAACCGTACCTATAGGTATTTCATCTAACAACCCAGTTCATTCATGCCAAAAAACAAAAGCATTAAATCGGTACTCATAATTGGTAGTGGTCCCATTGTTATCGGCCAGGCTTGCGAATTTGACTACGCAGGCTCCCAGGCAGCGCGTTCACTAAGGGAAGAGGGGATTGAGGTTACTCTCATCAATAGTAACCCTGCCACTATTATGACCGATCCGGTTACAGCAGATAATATTTACCTCAAACCACTTGAGAAGAAGTCCATCATTGAAATTCTGGAGAAGCACCATATTGATGCAGTTTTACCAACTATGGGAGGGCAAACAGCGCTCAATTTGGCCATAGATTGTGAGAATGCCGGTATTTGGAAGAAGTATGGCGTAGATATTATTGGCGTGGATATAGACGCTATTGAGACGACTGAAAACAGAGAAAAGTTCCGCTTAGCCATGAAGCGGCTCGATGTCAATGTTTGTGAGGGGTCTACCGCCACCTCTTTTCTCCAGGGAAAAGAGATTGCGCAAAGAATTGGTTTTCCTTTGGTTATTAGACCGTCATATACCCTTGGTGGAAGTGGTGGAGGTTTCGTTGAAAAAGCGGAGAATTTTGAAAAAGCGCTGACTTCCGGTCTTCATGCATCGCCTATTCACGAAGTGCTCATCGAGCAATCCATTCTCGGTTGGAAGGAATATGAGCTGGAGCTACTCCGAGACGACCTGGGCAATATTATCATTATTTGCTCTATCGAAAATTTTGATCCCATGGGTGTGCATACCGGAGACTCTATCACCGTCGCACCTGCCATGACCTTACCTGATACCGTTTATCAGGAAATGAGAAACCTGGCCATGAAAATGATGAATGGCATTGGTCATTTTGCAGGGGGCTGTAATGTGCAATTCTCAGTAAGTCCTGATAACGATACAATTATTGGTGTTGAAATTAACCCCAGGGTGTCGCGCTCCTCGGCTCTCGCTTCGAAGGCCACCGGCTACCCTATAGCTAAAATTGCTGCAAAGCTAGCCATAGGATACAACCTGCAT
>JBGSXH010000297.1:0-2866 GCA_041751515.1 Cyclobacteriaceae bacterium
AATTCTTAGCATGGCATTTCAATACATTAAAGCACTACATATCATTTTTGTCGTAACCTGGTTTGCAGGTTTATTTTATATCGTAAGGTTATTCGTTTACATCACTGAAGCACACACAAAACAGGAGCCGGAGAAAACAATTTTATTGACACAATTTAAGGTTATGGCCAAAAGGTTATGGTTGGGCATTACCTGGCCATCTGCCGTCCTTACCCTTGTACTTGGCTTAAGCTTGTTGCATTACTATGCAACCGCCATTCCATTATGGTTATGGATAAAGCTGGGCTTCGTGGTGCTTTTATTTGCATACCACCTTTTTTGTCATAAAATTTATCGCAACCTGTTGATGGATCGTGTAAAATATACTAACCAGGGATTGCGGCTATGGAATGAGGTAGCCACAATTTTATTGGTAGCCATCGTATTTCTGGTGGTACTAAAAAATGCGCTTAGCATGGTATGGGGCCTTATTGGACTGGCAATCTTTACAGCTTTATTACTGGCGGGCATAAAGACCTACAAAATTTTAAGAAACAGGCGGATGAATCCCTGATAATTTGAACCCGAACAGCACAAACTTTGTCTTTATGATGATCAAACACCTTAATATGTACCTTTCCAATTGCTACATAGTTTCTGCGCTATTTCTTTTATTGCTGGGCTGTTCAGAGAAGCCTGAGCATTATGAAAACAACCAGGAGGCTTTGCCCTATTTGGGAAGAAAGCAGGTGGTCGAAAAAACTGTAGATGGACAAACCGTTCAGGATACTGTCAATCATAAGATTGGAGAATTTCAGTTTTTGAACCAGGACAGTTCATTGATTACTCATGAAGATGTTGAGGGAAAAGTATATGTGGCTGACTTCTTTTTTACAACCTGTCCGACCATTTGCCCAATCATGAAAACACAGATGTTGCGTGTGCACGAAGTTTTCAAAGATCATAACGATTTTGCCATTTTGTCCCACTCCATTGACCCTGAATATGATAATGTTAAAGTGCTCAAAGATTTTTCAGAGCGGCTTGATATTGAAGGTGGAGAATGGCATTTCCTTACCGGCAACAAAAAAGATATCTTCGATATGGGGCAGAAAGGCTATATGGTCAGTGCCATGGAAGATGAGCAAGAGCCAGGGGGCTTTATTCACAGCGGTGCTTTTATTTTAATTGACCGATATCGTCATATTCGAGGTGTTTATGATGGCACCAAGGCAGAACAAGTGGACAAACTAATCAGGGACATTGAAATTTTATTAAATGAGCAAAATGAAGCTATATCAATCCGCTAACTATGTATTGCCGGTGAGTGGCTTCTTGTGGCTATTTTTAGTAATAATTTCTTGTAATAGCAACACTGATGGTGAGGGAAGTTTAAGCCAGTCCGACAGTAATAAATATGAACAATATCTGATTCACGGAAAACGCCTGTATACGCAAAATTGTGCCAATTGTCATCAAAACGATGGCACTGGCCTGGGAAGGCTCATCCCTCCGTTGAAGGAATCTGATTATATGAAAGCCTCCGTTGCCAATAGTGTTTGCATTATTAAACATGGCTTAAAAGGTGAGATTGTGGTGAATGGCGTACATTACCATCAGGCCATGCCAGCCAACCCACAACTAACCAATCTTGAAATAGCAGAAATCGCGACCTATATCTATAACTCCTGGGGAAATGATGGAGGTTTTATTAAAGTCCAGGAAGTAAACAGCTATCTACAAAACTGTGCTGAGTAAATTATTGTAGCGCGGTTTGAAACTTTTTGTCTGCTTACCGGTACTATCCCTATAACACCGCAATATTTTTTAAACTCCGATGGAACCAGCAAAACCAACACCCTGCCTCATCTGCATGCCAGATCTTACTGGCTTTACCCGCTTTATGATTGAAAACAGTCTTGAGGTGAGCCAGCATGTCATCCCCAGCATCCTTAATAATCTTATAGAGGCCAACATGCTCAATTTTAAAGTATCAGAGATAGAGGGAGATGCCATTCTTTTTTATAAAACCAAAGAGCTCCCTTCATTCGAAGCGCTGGCCCACCAATGCCGGGTATTCTTTAATACATTCATCATAGAATTAAAAAAATTAGGGATTTTTATTGATGAGCAAATTGCTGCGCAAACTATTCAAAACCTGGGCCTAAAGATAATTTTTCATTACGGAGAAGTAAGCCTGACGCGCATTGGAAATAGGGTAAAAATGATCGGTCAGGACGTGATAATTGCGCATCGATTACTAAAAAACCCGATTCCTTATGATGAATATGCGCTCTTTTCTGAAAAGGTTTTCCAGTACTACAACAATGTAAATCATGCTGATACACTGTCCTGGGCTCCCATCGAATACGCCGAATGTCACTACGACTATATAGGTAGAGTTGGCTTTTATTTTATCGATCTTGCACCATTACAAAATACAGTCAAAATCAATTAAGCATTTTTTGAAGTATAGGAAAAAATGAAAATGAAGCTGATTACGCACAGCACAAGTCCGACCATAAAGATATTGTAAGAATAACGCAGTAGTATGTATTTCTTCTTTAACACCAAACCCAGGTGGTAAAGGTCGATGGTCATATTATCATACAACATGGCTTCATCTTCCTTTAACATGCGCAGGCTGCTAATGAACTCCGGCAGGGTGATATTTACAAAGTTTCCGAAAAACAGCACGCTACTTTGCTTCTTCTCAAGCCCCTCCTGACTTACTTTTTTCTCAGTAATTGTTGGTCTGGCAGAAAGTATAGCAAAAATGACAGAAACCAAAGCACTGATCAGCAAGACACCCATCGGAACTGTAAAGCGAAGGCTCTCTACAAATTCCTGTCCTGTGAATGTAAAGCCGGAGCCCACTATGGTAATG
>JBGSXH010000298.1:0-6542 GCA_041751515.1 Cyclobacteriaceae bacterium
CATAGTCATCATTCCATCATCATAATCACAGTTCAGACAGTGGTCAATTAAACCTTCTCGGAATTCTTTTCGTCTTCTTTTTCCTTAAGGTCGGCTTTGATCTTCTTTTCCTTTTTAGGGCGAATTTTCAGGTCGATAAGAGGTTCCTCTTCCTGCTTTTGCTCCTCCCCTTCGTAGAGGTAGTCGTTTATTTTCCGGCGCAGTTCCTGAACACTGAGGTTGTGAAAGATTTTACCATTACGTACCACAGACATTTGCCCGGTTTCTTCAGAAACAACCAGCACCAGGGTATCCGTTGTTTCTGTCATACCGATAGCCGCACGGTGACGCAGTCCGAATTGTGCAGGCAAATTATCCTGCTCGGTCACTGGTAGAATACAGCGGGCCGCTTTTATTTTGCCATCGTGAATGATGACCGCACCATCGTGCAGCGGACTGTACTTGTTAAAAATGGCCAGCAGTAACCTTTTGGAAATGACGGCGTCGATGAGATCCCCGGACTCTGCATAAAACTTCAGTTCCGAGCTTTTTGAAAAGACGATGAGGGCTCCCGTATTGGAACCACCTAAACTTTTAGAAGCCTCAATAATGGGGGTAATGTTGATATCGCGCTGCTCACTTTTGCGCCAGGGCAGGCCTTTAAAAATATTATCACTGTTGAATACGGTGGATTTACCAATCAGCATCAGAAATTTTCGGATCTCCTGCTGGAAAAGCACAATGGCCGCCAGCACACCCACGCCCATGAACTGCCCCAGAATAGCGGAAAGCAATTCCATTTCGGCGGCACGGACGACCAGAAAAATCAGGTATAAAGATAAAAACCCCAGGAAGATTTTTACGGCCACACTACCCTTCATCAGTTTATACACCTGATAAATCAAGATACTCACCAGGGTAATATCAATGATATCTACCCAGCTGATTTCTAAAAACCCAATTCTAAAAAGTAGTGTCAACCGTTTGTATAGTTATATATCGTTATCGCTTCTTTTGCCTCCTTCACATCGTGTACCCTTAGTATTGCTGCGCCCCCTTGCAGGGCAAGCATGTGCGCAGCAGTAGTACCATTGAGGGCACTCGCTGCCTCCTGCCGTGTTCTTTTGTAAATAAATGATTTCCTGGAAATTCCTATTAACAGTGGTGCAGACAGCACCTTGAAAAAATTCAATTTACGCAAAAGCTCAAAATTCTGATCAATCGTTTTGGCAAAACCGAAGCCAGGATCTATTATAATATCATTAACGCCCAACTGATACAGCTTGTTGAGCTTTGTTTGCAATTTCTGTATAATTTCCTTTAATAGGTTGTCATAGTCCGTATGCACCTGCATATTTTGCGGTGTTCCGCGCATATGCATCATGATATAAGGAATATTATATTCCGCAACCAGAGCAAACATCCCGTCATCCAGGTCTCCCCCGCTAATATCGTTGATAAGTCCGGCTCCCGCGTCGAGCGCCTTTTGCGCAACGGAGGCCCGGAAAGTATCCACAGAAATCAACGCCTCCGGAAATGCTTTCAAAACAATATTTATGCCACTTAAGACCCTTTCACATTCTTCTTCCACATTTATATCATCGGCTCCCGGCCGGGAAGAATAGCCCCCGATATCCAACAGGTCTGCCCCTTCGAGCAGCATTTTTTCAGCCTGCGCTACAATCGCAGCTTCACCCTGCTTTCTGCTGCCGGCATAAAAGGAATCAGGTGTACAATTGATGATCCCCATGACTTTGGGCTGATTCAGCTGTAATATTTTTCCGCTAATACAAAGTGTTTTTTTTGAATAAAATCCTTTATCTTTCGTGTTCATTTGGTTGATTTTACTTTACAATTATACCAATAGTATCAAGACATGACACCCTGTAAGCGGAAAGAAAAAATTCCTTGCTGTGTCATCAAAAAACGCTACATATCGATAAATTCTAAAGATTTGCTATCA
Organism: Cyclobacteriaceae bacterium; assembly: GCA_041751515.1. Lineage (GTDB taxonomy): Bacteria > Bacteroidota > Bacteroidia > Cytophagales > Cyclobacteriaceae > JBGSXH01. The sequence goes on from JBGSXH010000298.1 coordinate 1,943, forward strand.
GAAACAGTCAACGAATATAAGCAAGTTATTGAGGCTTGTCAAAGGCTTTTCGAAAAGAAAACCAGAGATTACGGCACTGCCTGGCGCATTTTACGACTTCCTTCCCTTACGGATCAGATTTACATTAAAGCCCGACGCATCAGGTCTATTCAGGAAAAAGGCATGCAGAAAGTGGCTGATGATATTCGCGATGAATTTATCGGTATCGTTAACTATTGTCTTATTGCCATCGTACAGTTGGAGCTTCCTGAAGATGCAGCCACCTATTTACCTTATGAAACTGTCGGTCCGCTATATGATAAAGCTGCCGAAGAAACAATGGCATTACTGTTGGAGAAAAATCATGATTATGGCGAGGCCTGGCGGGAAATGCGCATCAGCTCTATTACAGACATCATTCTCATGAAAATCATGAGGGTGAAACAGATTGAAGACAATGCCGGACAAACACTGGTTTCTGAAGGGGTAAAGGCGAATTATCAGGATATGCTCAACTACGCCGTTTTCTGCTTAATTAAACTGCAGGAAGACAATACGCCAAATGCCTGATGTCCAGGGAATTTTGTTTATGTTTACTAAAATATGCTTAAATCAATGAAGTGGATCGTTCGCATTGCCCAGTGGCTTACCGGCGCATTGTTTATATTTTCCGGTCTTATTAAGATCAATGATCCCATTGGTACTGCCATCAAAATGGAAGAGTACTTTGAGGTATTTGCCGCAGACTATGGCAGCTTCTTTCATGTCTTCGTGCCCTATGCCCTGCCCATTGCTGTATTTTTATGCGTGATCGAACTGGTGCTCGGTATTGCCCTGCTCATTGGCTATCGCATGCGGTTAACAGCAGGCATATTGCTGGCAATGATCGCCTTCTTTACCTTCCTGACTTTTTACAGCGCCTACTATAACAAAGTGACGGACTGTGGTTGTTTTGGTGATGCCATTAAGCTAACGCCCTGGGAGTCTTTTACCAAGGATGTAATACTACTGATTTTCATCATTGTGATCATTGCGGGTTTAAAGCATATCAAAAGCCTTATACCGACTAAAATGGGAGATTACATAATGCTGGTAGCCGTGGCCATCAGTACAGGTATCGCTATTTATGCTATCGAGCATTTGCCTTTTATCGACTTCAGGGCCTATAAGGTGGGCACGCATATCCCTACCGCCATGGAAGCCAGCGCGCCTATGGAATACGAATACGTCATGGAGCGGGATGGCAAGGAGGAGCGTTTTTCCTCTTACCCAAGTGACCCCGCCTATACTTACAAGGAAATGATCATTCTGAATCCGGAAGCAGCGCCTAAAATTACAGAATACAGTGTCTGGAATCAGGAGGGTGACTATACTGCCACCACCCTCTCCGGCAAAAAGCTGCTGATTGTCGTTCACTCTGCCTCGGAGGCACATGAAGAAGGCGCACGCGCTATCAGCAGTTTGCTCAATAGCATGGACGACACCATTACCCCAATGGTATTAACCTCTAGTGATGAGGCTAGCTATGAAGCTTTCCGGCATGAGACGCAATTGGCTGCACCTTACTATTTTGCTGATGCCACGGTCTTGAAAACTATGATTCGCTCGAACCCGGGGCTGATACTGATAGAAGATGGGACTGTGAAGGGCAAATGGCATTATAATGATGTGCCGGAAGCAGAAACTTTAAAGGAAAAACTCGACCGCTAGTATGTTAAAGTTTGTTGCCAAAAGATTGACTTATGGATTTATGGTGATGGCCGGTGTAGTATGTGTCATTTTCTTCCTTTTCCATGCCCTACCTGGCGATCCTGTAGCGATGATGTCAGGACAGCGCAGCGACGTGAGTACCCAGGATGCCATCCGGAAAGACCTTGGGCTGGACAATAGCCTGCCCATGCAGTTCTATTTTTATGTCAGGGACCTGAGTCCTATAGCGGTTTGCCAGGACAATGTCGAAAATCAGCAGAAATATGAATACAGCCGTATTGCTGAAGTTGGCAATAATAATGTGCTTATCATCAAAAAACCTTATCTCCGCAGGTCTTTTCAGTCTAATAAGCGGGTGGACGAAATCATTATTGACAATTTATGGCCCACTTTCTGGCTGGCTTTCGCTGCGATGATTTTTGCAACCTTCTGGGGGGTAATATTGGGGGTAATTGCAGCCTTAAAGCAGCAAAGTCGCTGGGATCATTTACTAACAACGGCTTCAGTATTGGGCATAAGTGTGCCTTCTTTCGTTTCTGCCATACTTATGGCGATCGTATTTGGCTACTACCTGAGCGACTATACCGGTTTGAATTTAACGGGGCAGCTTTGGCAGGAACATCCAATTTATGGCAGAGAGCTTCAGCTCCGTAATCTGATTTTGCCAGCCATAACGCTTGGGCTTCGCCCACTGTCCATTATAGTACAGCTCACCCGTTCCAGCATGCTTGATGTGCTCGACCAGGACTATATCCGTACGGCGCAAGCCAAAGGCCTTCGTTTCCCTGTTATTGTTGTAAAACATGCGTTAAAAAATGCCCTGAATCCCGTGATCACGGCTGTTTCCGGTTGGCTGGCATCACTGATGGCAGGGGCTTTCTTCATAGAATTGGTGTTTGACTGGAAGGGTCTCGGTTTCGTCACCATTAAAGCCGTGCAAAACCTGGACTTCCCGGTAGTGATGGGCGCCACCCTTTTTATCTCTTTTGTCTTTGTCCTGGTGAATATTCTGGTAGATGTACTTTATGCTATTCTTGACCCCAGAGTAAGATTAAACGCTTAATACTATTATGCTGATATTTCTGATTGGCCTACCCGGGGCCGGCAAATCTACTTTAGGGCACAGACTGGCGCTGGCTTCAAAAATACCATTCATTGACCTGGATACAATTATTGAAGAAAAGGCAGAAGAAACAATTAGCGAAATTTTCGAGCAGAAAGGAGAAGCATTTTTCCGCCAATTGGAAAGTGATACGCTTCGGACCATTGGAAACAATAAAAGCTATCAACAGGGCATAATTGCATTGGGAGGAGGAACACCCTGCTTCCATAACAACATGGCTTATATAAATGCCCAGGGCTTGAGTCTGTACCTTAGGCCGGATACTAAAGTTATTGTTGATAGAGTAAGCAAACAGCAACACCGCCCTTTACTTAAAGGAGAAAATCCGGCCGATAAAATAGAAAAACTGCTACGGGATCGTAGCAGCTTTTATGAGCAAGCGCATCTTACCATTACTAAAGAACCTCAAAATACGGTTTCCTTCCTGGAAAATTTACAAAAGCAATATGCGCTATTATTTCCTTCTAAGTGAGTCCTAAAAGCTGAAACCCAGCGTCAACATAGCATTAAATTGCGTCATCATTGACAATGTCGGAGCGGAAGCACCGGGATAAGCAACCGGGTACTTATCAAAAATGGAGTTAATTAAACTGAGATCCATATAAAAACTACTTGGACGATAGCCAATACCACCGGAAACCATGTGTCTTTCACGATTGAAGCGACTGTCTAGCTCCATATTGCCCATATACTGGTATCCTAAACGAAATCGCACCTGCTGTATCCGATACTCTCCACCTACACGTACATTGACAGCACCGGTCAGGAATTCACTAATTTCATCATTATCAGGAAACTGCCCTAAATTGTCTCTAAAACGGCTATTGCCAAAATTGATATAATCGACATCGGCAGAGAGAAATCCTTTATCCTGAAAGAAGTAAGCGATACCCCCAGTTACTTTACCCGGCGTTCTGAAGGTATAGTCGGAGATACTATAACTATTGCCATCTGCCTCAGTAATCGCATCATTGGGCTCAATAAAGTCGGACTCCATAAGGATATCATTCTCTTCTGTCAAGGCGTAAATGGTAGGCGTAGCATAACTTAGGCCTAACGTTAATTGAGGAATGACCCGATAAATAACACCAAGATTAGCACCCACTCCGGTACCGGATATATTCATGATTTCATCGTAATACACTTGATCCAAGACAATTTCATTGTCGGGAATGCCGCCTGGAAATCTGGCATTATTATCGGGCACTTCAATCATATTCTGCTCCACGCGATATCTGAGTGAAGTGAAATTAACAGACCCTCCGACATAAAATTTATTCAAGAAGTTACCTCCATAAGCTAATGTAGTAGCTGTTTGCCTGCCTGTAGTATTGATAATCACATCCTGATCAGAAGGAAATATAGGGCTTTCTCCCGCAAATGCCGGATTGCCACCCTGCATGATAAAATCGTAATAAGGGGCAATGACACCATCAGCATCTATTAGCTGCTGAGAGGGAAAAGCTGCATCATCAAAAATTGGCAAATCGGCCTCGAATAGTCCAAGGGCAAGATTATCAATCGTATTCCTACCTGCATAAGATTGACTGGTATTAAAGTCATTGATTCGATTAATGCTGATCCCAAAAGAACCTCCACGCCACGCTCCTGGTTCGGTGTCCGCTTTTACATTGGCAAACACCACGCCTACATTAGGCAGGGCAAAGCTGTTATAATTTTCGCGGATTTCATTACCTCCGAACCTGGTATCCGAAACGCCAAATAATGAAGAGGCTGTGATGGAAATATCATTCCGCCGATAAACACCCAATCCTGCGGGATTTGCTC
>JBGSXH010000299.1:0-1759 GCA_041751515.1 Cyclobacteriaceae bacterium
ATTACCTTTTACTATGAGGAGAGTAATAAAATTTAGTATGAAGAAAATCAGCTTTCTCATTCTTATTTCAATCACTACCTGTTTGGTTGCCTTTTCGCAATATAGTCCTGATCCATTATTGAAAATAATAGATGGCTTTGAAAGCTATGTCGAAAAGATGCCTCAGGAAAAAGTCTATATTCATTTTGACAAACCATATTATACTACGGGGGAAACAATCTGGTTTAAAGCATATCTTACCGCAGGCGTCAATCACGAACCATCGCCACTTAGCCGTACTATTTATGTTGAGCTAATCAATGAACAGAGGCAACTCGTTGAAAATGTGGCGCTTTATAGCATTAACAGTACTGCTGCCGGGCACATCCTGTTAACAGATTCATTGGCATCGGGAAATTACTTGGTGCGTGCGTATACAAATTGGATGAAAAATAGTGGTGAAGCATACTTTTTTCATCGCTCAGTTAAAATATGGAACAATGAAGTCATGCCAGGAAGTAATGTCGATAGTCAAGAGGCATTAGACGTTCAGTTCTTTCCAGAGAGCGGAGACCTTATTAATGGAATCATCAGCAAGGTGGCATTTAAGGCGATAGGCACAGATGGTCTTGGAAGAAGGATAAAAGGAAAAGTGCTGGATGGGAGTGAGATAGTTACTGAATTTGAAAGCAATGATTTGGGCTTAGGAGTATTTTATATAAGCCCACAGTTAGGTAGCTTATACACAGCCGTGATCGGAAATGATGAAATGGAAGTGCCTCTCCCACCAGTCAAAGAAGCCGGATTAGCGCTATCGGTCAACAACGCCTCTGATGCAAGTGATATAATAGTTAAGATACAGTCGACGAATGACGATGAACTGAAAAATGGTTATATTGTAGCCCAAACACGAGGTCTTGTTTGTTATTCTGCACGGGTGGACCTTTCTACCAATAGTGCAATCGCCAAAATTCCGAAAGCGGAATTGCCAGCCGGCATATTACAAATTACAGTGACCGATCACAATGGAATGCCCCTTGCTGAAAGATTGACCTTTATAGATCAAAAAGAGGAAATTAAAATTATAGTCACTCCTAACAAAACAGTTTATAAGCCCAGAGAATTAGTTGAACTTCGTATTCAAGCCACAGACACTAATGGCTTACCCCTGGTAGGCGATTTTTCACTCAGTGTTAGCGATAATCAGCAGGTGTTAGTTGATGAAAACAGGGAAAACATAAATTCTTATTTATTACTATCCTCCGAACTCACCGGGCATATAGAATCACCAGGTTATTATTTTAATTCCAGCAATGAAGATCGGCAAGAAGCGCTGGATTATCTTCTGCTGACACAAGGCTGGAGAAAGTTTACTTTTAAAGATGCACTGGAGCAAAAATTGGAAACGCCAATGCATAGTATAGAACAAGGTTTAACTATTAAAGGTAAGATGCTGAATGTTCACAACGATAAACCAGCCATAGAGGGAAAAGTGCAATATATGTCCGTGCACCCTATACAAGAAACAAGATCAGCAATTACTAATGCCAAAGGAGAGTTTGAAATGAATAACGTGACCTACTTTGACCAGGGTTATGCAATGATCAAAGGTGAAACCAAAAAGGGACGCAAATCAATTAATAGGGTTACTTACTTAAATCGCAGGAACATTCAGCGATCTTTTTGTTAGGCCACTTATATGCACGCAACGTTCGATAAGCTTGTCTAAAATAGTTTCTCTATGGTTTCTTCGATTGAATCTAAAGAAGTATTCGTCGAT
>JBGSXH010000300.1:0-1687 GCA_041751515.1 Cyclobacteriaceae bacterium
ATGAGCCTTCGGACAATCATGCGTTCTAATATTTCAATATTTATACATATTTCCTATCTTCAGGCATGCAGATGATAATGGGTGTTGATATCGGCACCACGAGTACAAAAGCCCTTGTTTTTGATCTAAAAGGCAATATAATTAGCGAATCCAAAGCAGGTTATCCAACAATGCGTCCGCACCCTTCCTATAGCGAGCAGGATATCGATGTCATTTTCCAGGCTGTGTTGGATTGTATTAAAACAGTAAATCTGCAAGGTCGATCAAAAAAGCATTCCCTTGTGGGCATCAGCTTTAGCTGTGCGATGCACAGCGTGATGGCGGTAGATAAATACTGCAATCCTCTCACTAACAGCATTATATGGTCGGATAACAGAAGTGCCGATATCGCAAATTCTATCAAAACCAGTAAAAATGGTCCGAGAATCTATAAGCGTACAGGAACACCCATCCATCCCATGTCACCGCTTGCTAAAATAGCATGGATTAAAGCCAATCAGCCCGAGGTCTTTGCTAAAACACATAAATTCATTTCAATAAAAGAGTACATTTTCTTTAAGTTGTTTGGGGAGTACCTGATTGATTACTCCATTGCATCCGCCACAGGCCTATTCGATAGCAGCACGCTGGACTGGCTACCGGAGGCTTTGAGCGCGGCAGGAATTAGCAGCGCGCATTTATCTACCCCAGTGGCCACCAGCCATGTATTAAAGACGCTTAAACCTACCTATGCAACTTATCTGGAGCTACCCACCGACTTACCGTTCATCATTGGAGCAAGTGATGGCTGTGTGGCAAATTTAGGTGCTAATGCGATTGCTCCGGGAGAAATGGCCATGACGTTGGGCACGAGTGGCGCAGTACGCGTAACTACAGAACAACCAATGCCAGATGTAGAACAAAGACTATTCAGTTACATTTTAGATATAGACACCTTTGTCGTTGGTGGACCCGTCAATAGTGGCGCCATAGTATTTGAATGGTTCATGGAGCAATTCGGAGCAAGCCCGGATGACCGCAAGGCACTAACTGAAGACTATGACTACGACTATTTCAATGCGCTGGCTCAGGTCATTCCCGCAGGAAGTGATGGGCTAATTTTCCTCCCATATCTCATGGGTGAACGTGCCCCCCATTGGCAGGCGGAAGCACGCGGGGTATTTTTCAATATCGACATTCAACATAGCAAAGGCCACTTTGCCAGGGCGGTCATTGAAGGGATAATCTTCAATTTGTATAGTGTAGGTTTAGCACTGGAAGAAACCACCGGGCCGGTCAAAATTATTTACGCCAATGGCGGCGCAGCGCAATCTCCTTTCTGGCTTCAGCTTATTTCCGACGTGTTTAATAAGCCGGTTGTGGTTCAGGATAATGTGGAAAGTACCGCTTTAGGTACTGCATTCCTGGGCATGAAAGCATTAGGTTTTGCCACAACTTTAGCACAGGTATCAGATTGGGTAACCTTTGGAAAACGCTATGAGCCCAGAGCAAAAGAGCATCAGATATACCAAAATAATTTTGCCATTTTCAAGCGAATTTACCTTAAACTTAAAGATGAATTTTAAAATGTTAACATACTGACATGCCGATAATTATTGTAGGCTTAGGGGTACTATTATTATTGATACTGATAATCTTTATCAGGCTCAATTCTTTTATTGCGCTAGTCATTGTTTCAATGGCTGTG
>JBGSXH010000301.1:0-4924 GCA_041751515.1 Cyclobacteriaceae bacterium
TGAAGCTAATGAAAAGGTTTCACAAGTAACTGATATGCAGGGAGAAGAGTTTGATCAGGCTTTTCTAGATATGGTTATCGAAGAGCACAAGGAAGATATTGAGCGTGTCGAAGCGCTGATGCTTAGCTCGACTAACACTATGGCAAGAGGATCTGCTTCTGAAATTATGGAAATGTTACAGACTCATTTGGAGTATGCCCAAGCCATTAAAGATAATAAGGAATAAAGCTTCATATATTTTATTAAGTTATCAAAAAGAGACCTGTTCAACAGGTCTCTTTTTTTTGCGTAATACCTCCAAACCCTACATCGGGTAGGGTCATATCTTTAAAGGTTTCCGGGTTACTATCCGGGCAATTGCCATATCCAATATAGTGCATACTTAAAATGTTAAGTACCGTGCATTTAATGACGCAGCATACACCTTTAAAGATATCATCGCAATGCAAAAAATATTCTTGTTAAGCCTGACCTGTTTATTATTTACCTTTTCGGCCATTGCCCAGAAGGAAAACGCTCAAAATCTTACAGCCAAAGGTTTGGAACATTTTGAGAGAAGAGAGTACAAAGAAGCTTTAAGTTCATTCAATAAGGCGATAGAAGCGGACTCCTTATATGCTCAGGCATTTTTTATGCGTGGAAATACGAAAAAGATGTTCGAGGACCAGCATGGAGCGATGAAAGATCTGAATCTGGCAATAGATATCAATCCGAAATTCAGTGAAGCTTATTTTGAAAGAGGCAACATTAAGTCTGTATTGCAAGATTATTATGGCGCCATTGATGACTATACCAAGACCATCAATCTGAATGCCAATCATGTGGAGGCCTTATTAAAGCGAGGGCAGGCAAAACACCAGTTAGAGGCTTATGAAGATGCAATCAATGACTGTACAAAAATATTAACTATTAACCCCAGAAATATAGATGCCTATTTTCTGCGAGGCATTTTAAGAATAGAGCATGGGCAGGCCGATAAGGGTTGTTTAGATCTCAGTAAAGCCGGAGAAATGGGTGATCTTAAGGCCTATGAGATGATCCGTGATAAGTGTAATCAAAGATTAGCAACAGGAAGACCATAGGTAAAGCCATAAAAAGCGCTACAAAGGGTCAGCTACATTTTGTGGCTGACCCTTTTTCTTATTCTTGGGCAGATCGCTGGCCTTTTTGGATGTCTTCACCACTGGTTCCTTTTTCCAAAGCTTGCACAAAGGCGTTTTTAAAGATATTCCATATCGTAGGCCAGATTTTCGCATCGACATTTTCGATGGATCCGGAAAGCGGTACTTCGGTGGCAAAACGATCTTCCTTATGATTTTTGAATAGACTGACAAAACCACCGACAACTGCTTCCCAGGCAAGTTTTAGGGGTTTTTTCTTGTTCTCCTCCCAGTCAATTACTTTTATATTTTCTGCGATGGGACGAACGTAGCCTGAGATTGCACCCTCATCAATGATGAGCTCACTATATACATTGAAATTGCCTTGTTCCACGTCAAACTTGGCATAGGCTTTAAAGAAGTCATTGAGCGCAGTCATGTCAACATTCTCAAGATGTAAATCCATATCCATATCAGGAATTTGCTTGAGAATGTTCATCTTCATATCGATATTCAGTTCCCCACCGCCAAAGGCAATGCCTGAAATATCTATATTAGAGGGAAGCTTTTCGTCGTTGTGATCAGCATTGTTTAGATTGGTAGCAATGATGTCGAGCGATGTGAGGCTTAGGTCTACTGCAGGACTGGCCATAAAATCTAAGAAAACAATATTTCCATTCCTTACTTCAAGTTTGTTGATCTGCAAAGGCATTAACTCTTTTATAGGTTCAGTCCAATCCACACTTTCACCTGTTTGCCCATCTTCCTCTTCGGAACCTGCAATAAAATTGATTGTAGGTTGCTCAAAGATAATTTCACCGACAATCTCACCCTTAAAAATGGCAGACCATTCAACAGCTAATTGGATATTAGGTATATCCACAAAGGGAAGCGTATCATTTCCGTTGAGGGCATAAAGTTCCAGACCCTCTATCTGGTAGGCTCCTCTGTACAATGCCAGGTGGACATTGTCGACTTTGCCATAGTGATTTTCGATGTTATTCAGCACATTATTGACATACCGTGTGACAATTGTTGACAAAGCCAATCTAAGGATTACAAGCAATATTATGACGCTAATAATAACTATATATCGCTTTTTCATTAATTTAGATTGAAATTTCGTTACTAGATTCAGGTGATAACATGGGGTTGTATCTATTGTTTTGCTTTTTGAAATTTACCATCTTAGTAAAAAATATTGTATGTTAGAAACAAGTACTCAGCAGGCTCCACAGGCAGTTTTTATGATAAGACCCGCGGCTTTTGCTGCCAATGCAGAAACCGCAGAAAGCAATGCTTTTCAGCAAATTGATGACATGAAGGAAGATGTGGCCATCTTGGCTATGGCTGAGTTTGATGCCTTCGTAGCATCCTTGCAAAAGCATCGTATCCGTACCATCGTCTTCCAGGATACTGTAACCCCGCCAAAACCAGATTCAGTCTTTCCTAACAACTGGATTTCCCTGCATCAAGATGGTACCGTTTTTCTTTATCCTATGGAGGCAAAAAGCAGAAGGCTTGAGAGAAGGCCGGAGCTGGTGAAAGCGCTCGAGAAGGATTATGGGTTTTACGTGAAGGAAGTGGTCGACTTGTCGGAAGCTGAACAGGAGCAGAAGTACCTTGAAGGAACGGGAAGTGTTGTCTTTGATTATGTTAATAAGAAAGCATATGCCTGCATTTCTTCCCGAACCAACGAAGCAGTTTTGGATGACGTTTGCACCAGAATTGGTTTTGAAAAAGTTATTTTTACTGCTGAAGACAGGGAGGGAAAGGCAGTATATCATACCAATGTGGTGATGTGCATTGCAGAAAATATAGCGATCATCTGTTTGCAAGCCATTACCGACCAAGGAGAAAGAAAAAAGGTAGTAGACAGTCTTACTGCCGGGAATCACGAAATTATTGACATTAGCTTTGAGCAATTGTACAATTTTGCCGGGAATATGCTTGAAGTAAAGGATGAAGGGAATCAATCATGGTTGGTAATGTCGAGCAAAGCCCATGAAGCATTGACAGAAAATCAGAAAGCAAAGATTAAGCAATTCATGGGCATTATACCTATAGAGATTCCAATAATAGAACAGTTAGGGGGAGGAAGTGTCCGCTGTATGATGACTGGCATTTTTTTACCTGTTGTGGCAAAATAGTGCAGTAGTAAATTACTCTGCAGTACAATATTTTCTTAATAAAGCATCAGCACCTTTGTCACCTAATTTAGCTGCCGATTTAAAGCTTGAGCAGGCATCATCAATGCTCTTTAACATCGTTTCTGAAATTCCTTTGAGGAGAAAAGCTCTTGCGGCCTTAGGGTTGTATTGTAAATAATCCTTGAAGTCAGCGACAGCTTCATCGTGGCGGCCCATTTGCTGCAAGCAATAAGCTCTGCCAAAGAATGCTTCTGGATAATCTTTCTTGGATTTGATAAGTCTGGCAAAATATGCGGTTGCTGAGGGGTAATCTTCCAGATAAAAGGCATATAAATCTCCTAAAGCATAGGTGGCACTGTCGAGATAGCTATCATGATATAAGGACTCATTATAAGCCTTGCGTGCTGCATGATAATCGCCCATGGCATGTAGAGACCTGCCCTGTAAATAAAGAAACTCTGCTCTTTCCACGCCATTTTTCGCATATGCTTCTCCTTTATGCAAGTATGCATATGCCTTGATAGGCGAATCTTGATAGTAGAGTAAAATCCTTCCTGCTAGTAAATAAGCTTCGGGTTTGTTAGAACCAAAACTGCCAATGGCAAGATCCAGTTCTCCGAGTGCTTTGCCGGCCTTACCTGCTTTAAAATGTGCTGCTCCGTTTTCAAAATGTACACTGGCACTAAAGCGAGAACCCAGTAATGGAATGAGAATGACCAGCAATATCATAGCCGTAACGGCCACAGCACCCTGTATATAGGTTTTTCTGGAAAAGTATAGCTTTTTAGTGCTTCGCGGCCTATAATTTCGTTTCCGGGCAGTATTAAAGTAGGGGTCTCTGCTTTTGGCTGTATATGGCTGCTTCCTGGGGTGGTAAGTATGCTGGAAACTTCGGTTATCTGCAATCCATAAACTAAGATTGTATTGCGCTCTTTTCTGCGGATCTTTTAATGTCTGATAGGCCAGGTTGAGGCGCTTAAATTGCTCAGCAGCTGTAGAGTCACCAGGATTTTTATCAGGGTGATATATTTTCGCCAGTCTCCGGTATGATTTTTTGATGGTTTCCTGCTCTGCATTGTGGGAAACTTCTAAAATGTCATAATAGGTTGGCATTATTTTAACTTGAATTTTTTACCTGGTAAAGGTTTAACGATGCCTTTAAATTCAAGGTTTAAAAGTTGTCCGGCCAATTGAGCGACAGGAATGGAAGACTGCCAGCTAAGGGTATCAATATGAAGACTTTGGTCTTTACTTTCATATAAACATTTTAACACAATTGCTTCCTGTTCCGGAAAACTATCATAGTCTGGAGCAATTGGTAACATTGCTGGGTTTTTAGTAGTACTCCAGTTCATTTGCAAAGCAATGTCTTCAGCGGAAGTAACCAGAAAAGCTTCATTCTTTTGGATGATGCGATTGCAGCCGCGGGAAAATTCCTGAGTTATTGCACCCGGCACTGCTAATACATCTCTATCATATTCCAGTGCAAGTCTTGCGGTAATGAGGGCGCCACCTTTTTCGGCTGCTTCCACGACCAAGGTAGCGTCTGCGAGGCCGGCTATAATTCTGTTTCTTTCAGGAAACTGCCGGGCATCTGCTTCTTTATAATGTGGATATTCTGATAATAATGCTCCCTGTTGTTTAATCTGCTCCGCAAGGTTTCTATGGGCTGCA
>JBGSXH010000302.1:0-2633 GCA_041751515.1 Cyclobacteriaceae bacterium
TCCCTTTACTGTTTGGTTTGTGCTAATTATACTGTTTTTTGCTCTTCATGAACGCCTTCAGCCAATTCTTCAATCATCTTATCATTGAAGGCTGGAATATCATCAGGGTTTCTGCTAGTAGTTAATCCTGAATCGCAGACTACTTCCTCATCTACCCAATTGGCACCTGCATTAATCAAGTCCGTTTTAATAGATGGATAAGACGTGACGGTTCTGCCTTCCAAAGCACCGGTTTCAATCAGTGTCCATGGTCCGTGACAGATAGCTGCAATTGGTTTACCCGCTGCGAAAAATGCTTTCACAAAATTCACCGCTTTTTCATTTACCCTTAAGTAATCGGGGTTCAAAACACCCCCAGGTAACAATAGTCCGTGAAAGTTCTCTGCTTTCGCCTCATCTACTGTGAGGTCAACATCATATTCTTTTCCCCAGTCAGTAGTGGCCCAGGCTTTTATTTTTCCAGCTTCTAATGATACAACCTTTACAGTGGCACCAGCAGCTTCTAACGCTTTTTTCGGTTCGGTAAATTCTACTTCTTCAAAGCCGTTTGTCATTAAAACAGCTACTTTTTTATCTTTCAATACTTGGCTCATAATAAAAAAAATTTATGAATTATTTATTAATCAATTATAGCTGTATAACCTTTCAAATTTTTCATTGTTTAACCAAAAGCAAAAAAATGAAATATAAGCGCTTGTAAATCAATATATAATGGAAGAAGAGGTGATCGAGAAATTGCAATATACCAGCGACGAAGCAGCAGGCTATACGCGACGTAAACATGGAACTGGGTTCAGCTATAAAGACGATGAGGGAAAAACAATAAAAGATAAAGCAATACTGGAACGCATTAAAATGTTAAAAATACCGCCTATGTGGCGGCATGTCTGGATCAGTAAAAATAAAACCGGTCACCTGCAGGCTACTGGCAAAGACAGCAAAGACAGGAAGCAATACCTTTACCATCCCCGGTGGGTGGCACATCGTAATGCCAGCAAATTTTTCAAATTGGGCAGCTTTGGTCAAAAACTGCCTGAAATTAGGGAAATCGTTGAAAAAGATCTTCGTAGACATGGATGGCCTAAAGCAAAAGTATTGGCCCTGGTGGTAAGTTTGTTGGATGAAGCTTATATCAGAATCGGAAATATCTGCTATCAGAGACAAAATGAGACCTATGGGCTGACCACTCTAAGAAGGAAACATTTGATATTGGAAAGTGGAAAATCCTTGAATTTGGAGTATAAAGGCAAAAGTGGGCAATACAGGAAAGTGCATATCGAGAATGAGAAACTCATAAAGATGGTCAAAGCATGCAGTGAATTGCCCGGGTATGAAGTTTTTAAATTTGTCAATGAGAAAAAGAAGCAGGAATGCATCGACTCTTCGGATGTCAATCAATACATCCATGCTATTGCCGGAGCAAATTATTCCAGTAAAGATTTTCGTACCTGGGGTGGTAGTGTACTGGCTTTGGAGCTCCTTCCTGAGACCATTAGCCAAATAGAAGAGAATAAACGGCTATCACTTATTCCTACACTGGTGAAAAATGTGGCGGCAGTCTTGGGCAATACGCCGGCCATTTGCCGGGAATATTATATTCATCCTGCCATATTATCATGCATAGAAGACGAAACGCTGGAGGAGGCCAGGAAGCTTGTTAAGCGTAAAAAATATGTTCAGCTATACGATCATATGGACGAAGATGAAGTATTGGCGCTGGCCATCATTGAGGACTTTGAAGATGAAGCCAAGGCACTGGAAATTGAAGGCATGGAGGCCTAAGTGGCTGGATTGAAGGTAATATCAGATATAAGACCAACGATCCTGAATTTCGCCTGATGCATATTGTACGGTGAGCGTTCCTTTATTCTTTTGAGCCCGTTCTTTACCGTAACTTACAGCTTCCTCTTTGGTATGAAATACCCTGGAAGCCTTTTTAGCGTTATCCGTCTTTACTGCCCATCCGTTTTCGTGTGGTAAGACAAACTGATTTTTTGCCGGTGCTTCTGAAGCGCCGGCTGATTTGGTATAGGCAGTATTGTGATTAGCATTGTGCTCTTTGGCATTGGCAATAGCGGTCGCAATTGCATTGCCTTCCTCCATACTAGTATCTTCAATAAGCGCATTCAATATTTCGATGGCTTTGATCCTGACATCCCTTGGCAGATTTTTCATTGCAGCAGGAAAATTGTTGCTATCGTAGGGCATCGCTATTTTCTCGATAAAACATAAAAAGCATAAATGACACCGGGAAGCCAACCTATTACTGTTAATAAAATACTTAATAAAAATTTACCTGATAGGCCGAAGCGTAGTAGCACTGCTAGTGGTGGTAAAAAAATTGCGAGGATAATTTCTAAGATTCCCATAGTTCGATATTTAAAGTTTGATTTAGGAACACCTTAAATGATACAATGTTAGGCCTAATATGATAATTTTACCAGGTGGCTATTATAGTGGCAGTACAAAAGCATAATGAAACACTAAATTTGACAAATGCATCTAACCTAGCCATGGGCAATATAAAGACATACTTACAATTTATTCTACTTTGTATCAGCACTTTTTTGTTCTTTGGCAGCTTTAATATGATCATTCCTGAGCTGCCTTCTTACCTCACCAGCCTGGGTGGA
>JBGSXH010000303.1:0-2676 GCA_041751515.1 Cyclobacteriaceae bacterium
AGCACTGCTGCTGCCGAGGCACTTGCATCGGATTGAGCGGGTTCCCCGTAACCACATGCTTTTTTGCCAATGTGCTCGCGAAGTGAAGCTTTTCTTTTTCAGTAGATGATTGTCCGCAACCTGAAAGTATAGCCAAAGATGCAATGACGCTCAAAGTTCATGTTGAGATTTGCTGCATCAGTTGTTAACCGGCAGTAGCAACAATTATTGTCAGCTCAAATTAACTGCTGCAGGGTTCTTTCCAATAAGGTAATAACTTCGGAAGGTTTTTCCATTGCCATTTGCTGATTAATTTCTATTTCCAGACCAATATAATCGTCAGGAAACATTTGCCTCAAAGCAGTGGTAAAACCATCTGCTTTGCCACGGTAAGGGTAATTTTTTCTGATTCGCCAATTATCGGTATGTTTTTTTAGCAGCTGATACCATTGATCGGTCATGCTCTTTTCAATGGTACGGTCTGAGTCGTACAGCAGGCCCAGATCTGCATTGCGTTCTTTGCCTTTGAGCACAGGGGTGAAGGTATGGATGCTGAGGTGAAAAACCGGCCCTTTTCGCATCAAGTAAATAATATCTTCCTGCACTTTCTGCCGGTAGGGCAGATAATGTTTATTAATGATACGTTGCTTTTCATCGGCAGACATTTTTTTGCTAAAGACGGAAAAAAGTTTGGGGTGAGATAAGGATCGGTTAAGTTCAATCAATAACCTGGAATGGACAGCATAATGCAGAGGTGCTTGAAAAGCTTCCGCCAGCGACTGCGCGATATGCAATGCGCCGGGATCATAGCCCTCGTGACTTTCTAAAACCTGCTCGGCGTCATGGAAAAGATAGTCCCAGACGGGAGGTATCCGGTTGCCTCCATGCTCACAGGTTAATAATAATTGCCATTTACGATCTGAAGATTTCATTTTTTGCTAGGCTTTGCGCCAAGGATGAATATACCTGATGAATACTTTGCGCAGCAACTTTATTATTTAGTCGATGCAAGATACGTTCTGATAAATTTCCCTCACTGAAATATATTTCCAGATAAGTACGTGTTTCGGCTGAAAGAGTAATCCGGGTTGCAATATGTTGCCAGCATTTTTTTGCAGTATCCGGAGATTTTATATCCCATATAGCAAGATAATCAATATTGTTGACATATGCATTACTGCCATCTTTCACTGTTTTCTGGTAAATGTCATAAAGGTTGGGGACGGTCCAGTTTTTTTGACTTTCATAGTTAACGTTTTCTTCCGCCACCAATTGTTTGATTGCAGCGACAATGAGTTCAAGGATGGCGAGATCGGCAAGCGGACATTCCTGCACATCGATGATGCGTATTTCGATGGCATTGCGCTGGAATCTGGCAATGGCACCGCGGGAGTTCAGCCATTCCTCCTGTAAAATCCCCTCAGGATCGTATGGCGCAATATCCCTGTAGTTCTGAGCCAGGATGATATCGCGGTATGCCTGCTCGGTAAAGACCTGTTCTGGAATAACACTTCCGGCGATACTGGGTATTTTCTTCTGATTGCCCCGGTATACCTCTAGTCGGGAATCGGTATACCCAGTCTGCTTACCGTCCTTTAATGGGGAGGAAGCTGCCAACGCAGGTACCAATGGCATAATAAGTCTGATAGCAGCATGCAGTCTGCCAAACTCTTCATCGTCACCAAAGGGCAGGTTGATATGGGTGCTTTGCAGGTTGGCCCAGCCATGGCCGCGACAGTCAAAAATCTCGTTGTACTTTTCGTAAATATCATTCTTCTCATGCGGCCATAGCTTCATCTCTGTGAATGGGTCCATCTCTGGATGCATGGCGGTGGGCATCAGGCAGGCGCCGAAAGGAGCGAGCAAAGTATTGGCTTGTTGTACCTGCTCGTAGAAGGCAGCAGCAAGTCCTTCCAGGCTTCTGGCCGGACCATTGGTTTTGAACTCAATGACATGCAAAGCCAGCTCATTGGACCAGCTGATTTTTCCATTGGGTACCTCATCTAAATATTTACCAGAAAGTGCTTTGAGTAATTCATCGGCAACTGGTTTTACTTTTAAATTTTTACGATCAACAATCATGAACTCCAGTTCTACACCGAAGCCTTCAAACAATTTCAATATGGCCATCAATAGTCAGCTTTAACGAGTTTTTGTTTTTTGATCTTTTTTAAAAAGTACTCCATGATGCGCAGGTATAGTTTTTCTTTCACAATGGCATCCTCAACCCCTGCATCAATGCTGGGATTATCATTGACTTCGATGACATAAAACTTATTATCAATTTGCTTAAGATCTACCCCGTACAAACCGTCACCGATGAGGTTGGCGGCATTCAGCGCTGTCTTCAGTAATCCCGGAGGGGCAATTTCTACAGGTATGGTTTCTGCACGGCCGGTGCGTCTGCTGCCATGTTCTTTCCAGTTCATGATCTGCCAATGTTTATCTGCCATGAAGTACTTGCAAGCGTAAATGGCTTCTTTGTTCAAAATACCTACTCTCCAGTCGTATGGCGTGGGTAGAAATTCCTGAACAATGATGAGGTCTGACTTTTCTAAAAGCTTGCGGATTTCCTGCTCATATTCTTCTTTGTTGTTGACTTTGCTGACGCCTTGGCTAAAGCTGCTGTCCGGTTGTTTCAGGATGCAGGGAAATCCGAGGGTGTCGCTCACGTGCTGGACATTGTCCCGGTGGATG
>JBGSXH010000304.1:0-4811 GCA_041751515.1 Cyclobacteriaceae bacterium
GATTTTGGAAGCAACAAAAAACAAGGCTACAATAGAAGCAATCAGAACTATGATGGACGCCAGTGTAATTTCTGAATTGGTGATAGAAAAAATTGGGTGCGTGAATACATCGATGATATATTCTACCATGCTTTTCCACCACGATTTATTCCATATGTCCATAGAGTTACTTGCTGCTAATTCTTTGTAAAATAAAACGGCCTGTTATATAATGAAAGCTTATTGGCATATATAATAGTGACGTTCATCATAATCATCTCACTGAGGCCATAATAATGAGGTATCGCCATAGCTAAGGAATCGATAATGCTGTTCCAAAGCCTCATCATATACTTTCTTCCAGTCTTCTCCTATAAAGGCTGCGACCAGCAAGATAAGCGTGGAGCCGGGCAGATGAAAGTTGGTTTGCAGCATGTCTACCATTCTAAATGTATAGCCCGGAAAGATGAAAATTGATGTATTGCCCTGCAAAACGGTCAGGTTGTTAACTTGCATATATTGGTCGACCGCAGCCATTGCTTTCTTTCTTTCTGGCAAAATGCTTTCACTCCACTGATAAGGAAAAAGCTTTTCAATGTAAAATACATGGCTTTTCTCAGGTGCATTCATCAGTTTTACGCCGAACCAATACAAACTTTCCAGTGTGCGCAAAGAGGTAGTGCCTACGGCTAACACTGGCCTGTCTTCCAGGAGTGCCTGTACATTCTCCCGGCTTACCAGTATTTGCTCCTGATGCATATCGTGATCTGTAACCCTATCCACTTTCATTGGCTGGAAGGTGCCCGCACTTACATGCAGGGTAAGGTATTGCAGCTTTGCGTCTTGTTGTATGCATTGCTGTAATAGCTCCTCTGAAAAGTGTAAACCTGCAGTTGGAGCTGCTACAGCCCCGTTCTTTTCAGAGTAAACCGTTTGGTAGCGAGGTTTGTCTTCTTCCGTAAGTTCTCTTTTAATATAAGGAGGTAGGGGCACTGCACCCAGGGCTTCCACCAATTCGGAGAAGGGAAGCGATGTTGGTTGCCAGCTAAGCTGTACAGTCTGCTTTGTTTTTTCAACCAGGATAGCATTGACCTGGATATCCGTACTTTCAATGGATATTTTGCGGCTTAGTACTTCTCCAGCTTTCCATTTCTTGAGGTTGCCTATCATGCATTGCCAGGTGGCTGTGCCTGTGGCCAGCATCGCCTCTTCAACATTATTGGCAGGAGCCAAGGGTTCCAGCAGAAAAATTTCAATATGTGCCCCAGTAGCCCGCTGAAAATGCAGCCTGGCAGGAATGACCCTTGTATTATTGAAGAAAATCAAGGGCTTTTCCGGTAATAATGCCGGTAAAGCATCAAACTGTCGATGGGTTACTTTTCCTTCTCTGTAGACTAATAGTTTTGCGGCACTCCGGTCTTTCAATGGGAACTTGGCTATGCTTTCTTCAGGAAGTATATAAGTGTAGTCTTTTGGATTCATAGAACAGCTTGGCAAATCATGCACATTTATTAACATGCAAATATAAGGAGATGCCAGAGAATACTTTCATTTTGTCGGTTACAATCAGCATCTTAAATATGTGATCACAATACGGAAAAGCTTGGTGGACTCAATGATCCGTTCTATTTTTACATGGGTAAAAAGCAGGAATGCTCACATATTCTAAGCACTTCAACAGAAATAAGGCATGAGTTTAAAGCTGCATATAGCACACCACCGATTAAAATTCAATTTTGCTGCAGGAACGTCTCGAGGAGTGCTGCGTGAAAAAGACACCTATTTTATCAGGGTCTTTACAGAAGATCAGCCCTACAGGTTAGGTTATGGAGAAATTCCTATTCTGCCAGGACTTAGTGTCGATGAACACGAAGATATACCTGCTGTGGTGCAGAAGATCGGCAGCAGATTATTCACTGTTGAGGTACCCGAAAATTACGCCCAGATCCTGGACATATTAGAGCAACTGGTAGCCGAAAAACTGCCTTCAGTTCGCTTCGGCCTGGAAACGGCACTGCTGGACTGGCTGGGTGGAGGTAAGCAGCTGCTCTTTGATAATGCATTTAGCAGTGCAAAAGCAGGCATCCATATCAATGGCTTGATTTGGATGGGAGAGGAAGACTTTCTGAAACAGCAGGTGAATGAAAAGCTTGCTGCTGGTTTTAAATGCATTAAACTAAAAGTGGGTGCACTTGACTTTGACAAGGAACTCGAGATTTTGTCCCATATTCGCGCTTTGGATAAGGACAGTCAACTTATGCTGAGAGTAGATGCGAATGGCGCCTTCACCAGAGATAATGCTATGGAGAAACTGGAGAAACTGTCGCAGTTCAATTTACATTCCATCGAGCAGCCTGTGCCAGCGCATGAACATGAAACACTGGCCTGGCTGGCTGAAAAGAGTCCGATTCCCATTGGATTGGATGAATCGCTGATAGGTATTAAGCACAGAGAAGATAAATTTAAATTGCTGCAGGCAATTAAGCCGCCTTTTATCATTCTAAAGCCTGGTTTATTGGGTGGCCTGGAAGCTACTGCAGAATGGATAAGTTTGGCAAATGACATGGGTATAGGGTGGTGGATTACCTCTGCACTAGAGGCTAATATTGGGCTGAATGCCATTTGCCAGTTTAGCGCCAATTTTAAGCTACAGGGGCCGCAGGGCTTGGGCACTGGGGCATTGTATCAAAACAATGTAAAATCGCCTCTGGAGGTGAAAAATGGTATGATTTTTTCGGAAAGAGCCCAGGATTGGGACTTTAGCACAATTAATTTTATATGAACTATACTTTAATAACGGGTGCCAGTAAGGGCATAGGGAAGGCGTTTGCCAATGCCTGTGCTGCAGAGGGCGCAAATTTAATTCTTGTGGCAAGGTCTGCCTCGCTGCTCGATGAGCTGGCAGCAACCCTCAGGGATCGCTATAAGGTCACGGTGCGTACCTATCCGCTGGATTTATTGCAGGACAATGCTGTCAGCGAGCTATATGGCTGGTGCGTGTCCAACAATTATTATGTTCGGATATTAATTAACAATGCTGGTATAGGCTTGTGGGGAAATTTTAAAGACCAAAAAATAGAGCAAACACTTGCCATGCTAAAGCTTAATCAGCTGGTGCTGACGGAAATGGTATATCAGTTTTTGCCGATGCTCAGCAGTATTCCAAAAGCACATATTTTAAATGTTGCCAGCACAGCTGCTTTTCAGCCTATTCCCTATTTTGCAAGTTATGCAGCTACAAAATCGTATACCTATTCTTTCTCCAGGGCAATTCGGGATGAATTGAAAGAAAGTGACATCAATGTAAGTTGCCTATGTCCAGGTCCTACCAAGTCGGACTTTTTTGACAATGCCGGTTTTGATGAAAACGGTATAGAGGGTATTAAAATGGACGCGGATAAAGTCGTCCGGATAGCCCTTGACCATCTATTCGAGAACAAAGCATTGATTGTTCCTGGTTTCAGTAACAAAGTAGGTGTATTTATGAGCCGATATTTACCTTCCAGTCTGCTGATAAGTTTGACCCGGTATTTGTTCCGACCTAGGAAGTAGTGCTGGCTAAATCTTCAATGAGTTGTTCCTTCAGCTTTGGCAATGCTTTTGCTGAAGCTTCCTCAATGCGTTTAACATTATCTTTCCATAAAGTTGGAGGCGTATTCGGATCAATAACATAAATTGCTGACTCACGCTTAGCATAGTTGATTAAGCCGGCTGCCGGGTAAACTGCCAGGCTGGTGCCCACGACGAGTATAATATCAGCCTCCAGAAAATAGGATACAGCTTCATCGATGGCAGGTACCCTCTCACCAAACCAAACGATATTGGGACGCAGTTGCGCGCCCTCTTCACAAAGGTCTCCTATTGCTATTTTTCCATTTTCTACTGGATATATCTTGGATTCATCCTCGCTGCTTCGTGCTTCAAGTATGCTGCCATGCAGGTGCAAAACATTGGTAGAGCCTGCTCTTTCATGCAAATCATCAATGTTTTGCGTAATTACAGCTACTTCAAAATGCTCCTCCAGCTCTGCAATGGCTTTATGGCCTGCATTGGGTTGTGCAGACAATACGACTTCTCGCCGCTTATTGTAAAAATCAAGGACAAGTGCAGGATTTTTGTCCCAACCTTCAGGTGAGGCTACTTCCATCACATCGTGCCCTTCCCATAGTCCATTCGCATCTCTAAAAGTAGCTATACCACTTTCCGCAGATATACCTGCGCCAGAAAGCACTGCGATTTTCTTTTTTAGCATGAGATTATATTAAAGTGTTGATGAAAAATGAAATTTACTGTACAAAAGGTACTTTAAAAAGTTTGACTGTTCAATCTAGTCTCGTTTCTAGAAGCTGATCGCTAGCTAATTATATAAAACATGTATCTGCCAGAATGTTTGTTTAATAAGAATTAGCGCATAAAAATACACTATATATTCTAAAGTAATAGCGTTTTTATGAAAAAATACAAAATATTTCAGCGTAAAATTTATTATATTTTTATCTAAAAAGGCACATTGTATTCAAAAGAACCTGCTTTTTCGATTTTTAATAATGCATGTCAGCCGTTCAATAAAATTCACAAAAAAGGCGGCTTAACAAAATAGTTAGCCGCCTAATACTGATTGCTCATTATGTAGTTCTATTTTTTCTTTTTGGCGAATCCTCTGCCTTTCTTCTCCGGTGTTTTCTCTGCAAGATCAAGACATTCCTGCAAAGTCAAACTTTCAGGTTCCTTGTCTTTAGGTATCTTGACATTCTTTTTGCCTGCTTTAATATAAGGTCCCCAGCGGCCATTGAGAATTTGAATATCCGGATTTTCATCAAATGATTTGATAT
>JBGSXH010000305.1:0-2443 GCA_041751515.1 Cyclobacteriaceae bacterium
TCTATCTTACCATCTTTGTACATTTTTATCGTTTGTGTCTTCACATCGTACACAATTGAATCTTGGGCAGTATATTTGATAGTAGTATCGATATCCCCTTTGTTCTCCTGTTGCGTACGGGGTTTCTCTACTCCTGGAATTGAATCCGGCAGAAAGGGAATTAAGAGCAATGAATCTTCAGCTTGTGGTAGTGTGGGCATTGGTTGTCCTTCAAACGGACGTTCCTGAGCTTTGACATTCACAATAAAAAAGAGAGCAATAAGTATAAATAAGACGGGTTTATATTTATACACCAGTTTTTTCGTTTTACAGAAAAATTTACAATTTTGCGTAAAGTTATTCGATTAGGATTTAACAACCGAGGTATTGTGAAAAATATTGTGCTATTAACCTGCTTTTCTGCATTTTTTGTAATGGCATCTTTCAGTACTGCAGGGCTTCACAGTTATAAAGTACGAAAGGTGGTTATTGATGCCGGCCACGGAGGGAAAGATCCTGGAAATATAGGTTCCATATCTAAAGAAAAAGACGTATCTCTTGCCATCGCATTGGAACTTGGTAGTATCATCAAAAAGTATATCGATGACGTCGAGGTTATTTACACCCGTACAGACGACAGCTTTCCAGGACTAATAGACAGAGCCAATATCGCCAATAAAAATGGTGCCGATCTATTTATATCAATCCATTGTAACTCAGTGGCCCGGAAAGACCAGCACAACGTACATGGTACCGAAACCTGGGTCATGGGCCTTAATCGCTCCGAAGACAGACTTGAAGTAGCCAAGCGGGAGAACAGTGTAATTTTGCTGGAAGATGATTATGAGGAAAAATATGAAGGTTTTGATCCGGAATCACCGGAATCGCATATTCTTTTTTCATTATATCAGAGTGCTTATACAAGTAATAGTCTTAAGTTTGCTGAGAAGATAGAAACGCAATTTAAAAATCGGGTTGGCAGGAAGAGTCGTGGAGTGAAACAAGCCGGACTTGTAGTTCTACATAAATCTTCCATGCCGGCAGTGCTTGTAGAGGTAGGCTTTTTGAGCAACCCTACTGAAGAAAAATATCTTAATGATAAACTCGGACAAACTTATATGGCCTCTGCCATTTTCAGAGCCTTCAGGGATTATAAGGAGTCTATAGAATCTATGAACTAAATAGAACCATAGTGAAAATTTCCAAAGAAGTTAAAGTTGGCATTCTTGCCGTTGTAGCGCTAGTGCTATTTTACCTGGGACTGAATTTCCTAAAAGGGGTTGATTTCTTCTCTCCAAATAAAACCTACTTTACAGTTTATAATGATATTGATGGACTAAATGTCTCTAATCCCGTCTTGATAAACGGTCTGACTGTAGGCCGAGTAAGCAATATCGAGATCATTCAGGATAGGAATAATGCTATTCGGGTGGAGCTTGATGTAGATAAGGATTTGAATCTTGGAAGCTCCACTGTAGCCCTTTTAACAGATAGCGATTTCCTGGGATCTAAGGCCGTGGAACTTCGAATAAACTATGCGGATACAGATTATATTCCTGAAGGTTCTGAAATACGGGGGGAGCTTAAGAAAAGCGTTGTAGACATGGTAAGAGAAAGTACACTTCCCGTGGTGCAAAAAGTCGATACCACCATCACCAACATTAACTTGGTTTTAGGTAATTTTGTAGAGAATCGTGATGCTATTACCCACGTATTCGAAAATTTGGAAGCAGTATCTGCAGACTTAAGATTAATTACTTCCGAAAACAGGACTGAACTGGCTGAAGTTATGAGTAATATGTCTCAGCTTTCAGCTTCCTTATCGGATGAAAAAGATGGTATTGGCCCACTTTTAAGAAAAATGAACCTACTTGCCGACTCTCTGAATAATCTTGAAATTACAGCGACGGTCATGGAGGCTAAAAAGAGTATGATTGAGCTCAATGCTTTACTGTCCCAAATGAATGAAGGAGAAGGAACATTGGGTAAGCTGGCGAAAGATGATCAATTCTATACTAATATGACCGCTACCTTAGCTGACCTCGACAAACTGCTCATTGACCTTCGTGAGAATCCTAAGCGATACGTGCATTTTTCCGTATTTGGCCGTAAGACTGACGATGGTGTAGAAATTGATGAAAATCAGGAATAAAGAGTAAATCGCATCACTGCTCAAATCTTAGATTAAGTGCACGAATTGCAATCGATTGAAATTTTACCGCAACGCATGTTTGCGGTTTATTTATGTAGATTTTTTAATTATTAATCCCTTTTAATGAAGCAAACAATGAATATTGATTTTAATAAAAATGAAGATGGCATGAAACAATTATGCTACCAATTAGAAAAAAAATTAGAGAAGGTTCATTTAGGAGGAGGAGAGAAAAAGATTGAAAGTCATCATAAAAAGGGAAAATTAACAGCGCGCGAGAGAATAGACTATTTGCGCGATAATGATACAGCC
>JBGSXH010000306.1:0-4287 GCA_041751515.1 Cyclobacteriaceae bacterium
GCTGTTAAAGTGCCATTGTAAAAATCTTCGTTACAACTGGTGTTGGGGGTGTTGGTGAAGGAGGCTGTAATCGCCGGTGTTTCTTCATTTACTGTCCTGTTGATAGTAACAAAACAACCTGTCAATTTTTCTACAATTTTAAGAGCATAGCTACCGGACTCCAGTTCAGTAATACTGCCATTGTCAAGTACTTGCAATTGCTCTTCAGTACCTTCAGTAAGATAAAAGTCATAGTCGTTCAGATCTAACGCAGGTCCTGAAAAACCATTTCTCAATGTAAATCTGATGCTGCCATTAGGCTCACAAGCAGTTTGACGTGCTACGGTTGTGGACACAATTGGGAATGATGCTGGGTCATTGTCAACAAAACTCTCCCGAGTGATACTACATCCGGTCACTGTGTTGGTAAGCGTCAACCTGTAAGTTGCTTCAGTTAAATCTTCCAGCACTGCATCAGTACTATAAGCTGTTCCATTTCTGGTCCAGGCATAGGTATAGTCATCAGCATTGAAGCCTGTTTCTGAAATGTTTACAGCGATTGAGCCGTTGCTTAGCGCCTCGTCGCAAGCAGTATCGTCAGTTGCTGTAAGGGTGAAATTGGGCTGAGAACTGATGTCTTCCACTACTGTTGCTCTCAGCGTTTCGCTGATACAGCCGGATATTGTATGCACAATTTGCAGCGTATAATTGCCCTGCGCTAATCCTTCATAAGTTTGGCCGGTAAAATCCGGTGTTGCCTTTAAGTTATTGCCATTGTACCAGCGGAACTGGTATTCCTCCGGAATTGCAATTGTAGCTGTTAATGCACCATTGGGCGTACAAAAAGTCTGGTCTGATATTTTGTCTATGGTGCCGGCCGCTACTGGAAATGTTTCTCCGATTGTGAGTGTTTCTGTCAGAAAACAGCCGGAGTTGGCATGCCTGACGCGTACAGTATAATTGTCTGCGGCGAGGTTTTCAGCAGTTAGACCTGTAGCAACCGGTGCATTGCCGAGATTAGTGCCCGCAAACCATTCAATAGTTAAGTCAGACGCATCAGTATGTGTGCCCCCCAAAGTAAGGCTTGCAGTGCCATTATTAGCAATACAAGAAGTTTGGTCAGTGGTCGTAATATCATCTATCGCCAGTTGAGGACGTTCATTATTGATGGTATATTCCAGCACTTGCGCCACACAAGTATTTCTGCTTACTTTCAAATAGTAGGTGCCGGCATTACGGTTCAACAAATCTTTATTGGTGCTAATGATGGTGCCTGCGGCATCTTTCCATTCATATACATATTGATTGGATTGAGGACCCGTAGGGGTAATATTGATGGCACCGTTGTTAGTTGTGCAACTGGTTTGATGCACGATGCTTTCCGAAACTGTTGGCAATAAATCCTCACTGGTATTTTTGATTTCTCCGGTCGCAAAAGCAACGCACTTGCTTGACCTGTTTGTAGCTTTAAGGGTATATACATTAGCAGGCAGACTTTGAATTACATGAGAAGAAGGCGTTTTGAAAGGAGCTTCTGTAATATCATCACCAATAAATAGTTCATAATCATAATGCCCGTTTGCAGGCGTTTCTCCATTTACTTCTATGGCAAATCGCCCATTGCCATTACAGTTAGAATTATCTTGTACGACAAAAAGATTCAGATCAAATGCGTTCTCTTCATCGATAGTTATTTTAGTTGTTTCTGAAGGGCATCCTGTATTATTATCATGTGCAACTACGGTATAAATTCCTGCTAAAAGTTGCCCCTGGGTGGGTCCTGTATATGTTGGAGTGCCATTTATTGTTTCTCCCGCATACCAGTAAAATGTGTAGCCACTGGTTATTTGAATACCACCGACTTCAAAGTATGCTTCTGCCTGCCCATTGCCTATGCCGTCTTCAATAAGACAAGTATTGTGATCCTTATTTTTAAGTACAGTTAGCGGAAGCGTGTCATCACAGAGAACATTAATAGTCACGGTAGCTATATCACACTGTGCGAGACAACTGGCAGAGTTGGCGTCGCAAATTTCGTATTCGAAGGTATCTATGCCTACAAAATTAGCCAGTGGGGTGTATTCCACTATGCCGTTATTGATGATGGCCGTACCATTTGCTGGGGCTTTGGCTATGGAGGTTAAGAAAATATCATCTCCTTCATCATTCTCGGTAACATTGATATTGATGGTCTCATTCACCTGAGTACTTACAGCATTGTCATTGGCAACGATTTCATCATCATTTACTATACAGACACTCTGTTCATTAAAGGAGCCACCTGTAGAACCAGTAAAACCGTAAGTAATCTGTGTTTCACCATTGAAAACCTTTTCAATGATATTATCTGTATGAACGAAACGCACATCACCATCAACGATAAGACTTAACGCCTGGGTGGCAGGATCCCAGGATATCGTGTATAGGTAACAGTTATTGGTTACATTACTACCACTTGCAAGTATCGATTTGGCAGGAAACTCAGGTGTTGCTACCTGTCCATTGTACACCACAGTTGTATGGTCCTTATTATTCTGTCCATTAACCCTGTCATAAGTTCCGTTGGTCCAGGTGTCAAACTCTATGGCAACGGAAGGCTTAATAGCGGCCCCTGCCTGAGAAGAATGCTCTCCAAATCCTAATCCTGCTCCTGCAGCACCAAAAGCGTTTAGGCCTCTGTCATCAGTATGCATTACAAAAGCGATACCATCAGCGCCATTGGCATCTTTGTTTCCAAGGTACAAGACAAATTCCAGTTCAAATGGCTGGGAAAGGTCGAGCTTTTCTGACCACCATAGGGCACCGGTCTGGTTACCTACATTATCAGTCACCTGATAACAAAAATCTGAAGTTTGTGTGGCATTTCTTTCTGTTTGAAAGAAGCCCTGGGCAAAGGCGTCGGATATTATTGCTAATAACAGCACGAAAACCGTTAAGATATTTCGCGTAAAAGTCTGCATTGCTTTCATTTTTAGAGTTTAATTAATGTCTAAGAATAGTTTCCATTTTATAAAAAGTGCTCTAGGAAAATACATTCTTTTAAGGCATTGCTTTTTATAGTGCTAAAGTATGGTTCGCACGGAATCATTCTTATGAAAGTTCAATTTAGCAGCTATTTAATTGTGGAATTCAGGAAGGAGAATGGAAAGCTTACACAGCTATAAATATGAGCAATATTGAAGTATAGCTTGTAACTAGTTGATTTGCAACTGGGTTCTTGCGGGGGGTATAAGATAGAAATTCCTTATATTATGCAATTCAGAGAAAGGCGTGTTTTTATTGGAGAATACTTACGCTACCGGTTTTCAAAATTTTACCTTCTGCATTTGTAATGACAAAATAATAAGCATCCGCAGGCAATATTCTTCCCGCCACAGCGCCGTCCCAATCATTGTTATAAGGCTGTGCCCGGTACAATAATCTACCCATGCGGTCGAAAAGTTTTACTTCTGCTTCAGGATAAAATTCAATGCGATCAATGTGCCAGTAATCGTCAGTGTTATCTCCGTTGGGAGAAAAAGATTTTGCTGGTTTTACATTGAGTGTCTCGTCGAGTTCAATGGTGATTTCCTGTGTAGTGACACAGCCGTTTTCTGAATAACCACTCAATACAAAAGTCGTGGTCTCCATAATGGTAGCAGTGGGGTTAGCGACATAAGGATTATCAAATAATGCGGCAGGTGACCATTCATAACTGAAGGCACCTTCGGCGGTGAATCTTATTGCTTCCCCCACGCTTACCACATCTTTGTCCGCAGCCACGGTAAGCGCTGGAAGCGGCAACATTAGAAGCTCATAAGTTGCTGAGGCGCTACAACCACCTGCAGTAGCCACTTCCACTTCATAAGTGCCTGGTTCAGAAACGACAATGCTGGAACTGCTACTACCATTGCTCCATAGGTAACTGTCAAAATTGTCCGGTACAGTTAAAGTAACTTCCTCACCCAAACACTTTTCTCCTGAAAGATTTTCAATCATTAATTCTGGCGCTGTTGATGCCTTGATTGATTTTGTTACCGTAACGTCACAACCTCCATTGGCATAGCGCAGGGTTAAAGACACTACATGATCGTCAAGCCGGGTAAAGGTGTGGTCAATACTTTGACCTTGTCTTATCTGGTTATTGCCCATATTCCAGATGTATTGCACTCCTGCTGCACTACTGCTACCATTCGCTCTGAGCGTAAATGCTGTATTGACACATACTTCATCCAACGCGATTATTTCAGGAGATAACTCTGGTAGTTTTTCAATGATAATGGCGTTGCTAATACTGCTACAGCCTGTTTCGTTGCTAACTTGCACACT
>JBGSXH010000307.1:0-7960 GCA_041751515.1 Cyclobacteriaceae bacterium
TAATGTCCTCTTTAACAAGAGTGGTTTGCTATTCTATCATATGCTCAAAGAACTTTTTTCCTCTACTACCGCTTTCGGCAAGTAAAGTATTGTTAAGACTGTTAGTCTCAATATCTCAATCGTATTCTCAATAATCTAAGCTCCAGAAATCCTTTTGTCTTCTAACTGCTTTTCAACTGTTTGGCGAATTGCGGATGCAAAGGTAAGAAGATTTGTGACCAAAAACAAAATAAAAAGTGAAAATAATTTTTACCCTTTTCCAAGTTTCTGTCTACCTGATACTTAATCTCTCTCTCTTCCTTCGGCCTGTCAATCTGCTCATCTGCTCGTTTGCTGATGGGTTTGCAAAGGTAGGAAAACTTAAACCAACTACAAGGTTTTAATTTTGTTTTTTTTGACTCGTCTTATTTTCTAGACTTACCTTTTTGCTCGCTTTTCAATCTTTCCCTAAAGCCGTTTGCTTATCGGGTTTGGAAAGGTAGAAATCTTTTCATTACCCGCAATGGATGCCCTGAAAATATCTTGGTTTTTATGATGCCTTTCTGTTGTAGTAACCGAAAATGAGCTTATTCAACTTTTTAAGCGGGTATTTATGCTTTAAAAAGCTTTGCCGTATTTAAAAGGCCGAATCTTCTTCTACGCAAACACCATTTGAAAGGTTGCCCTGGTTTTGAGAATTTTTATAATTACACAAATCCTTTCTGCGCACATCAGCGAAATCTGCGGGAATTTTAGCACTTCGCTTGATGCTCCCTTGCGTGAGCGATTGCAGTGGAAAGCCCACAGCACGGCTGACAGCGTTTCTTGACCGCCCATGGCTCATTGGGTTTGCTGCTCACACTGCAACGCCTTAGTCTCCCCCGGGCGAGGACTTGCAGCGGAAAGCGCGACCTGAAGCACAGCGGAAGGGCACGCCCCAGATCTTATTCACGCTCATAAAAAACAAATGCCATTGCAGTATGAATTTGCAATAGCATTTGTAGCGATCCACAGCTTGTTCCTTATTTAGTGAGCAGACACTTTTGATTTTTTACGAATCAGTGTTTGTTTTCTATCGGGACCAATGGACACCATATTAATAGGCACTTTGAGTTGCTCTTCTAAATATTGGACATAATCGTTCAGCGCAGCCGGCATTGCCTCGAAGTTCTCCACTTCCTTCAGACTGCTATACCAGCCCGGCATCACTTTGTACACTGGGGTTACCTGGGTTTCGTCAAGGTCGTAGGGCAGCTGATCGGTTTCTGAGCCGTCAGGCAGCTGGTAATGCGTACATACTTTGATGTTTTCAAAGATATTGAGCACGTCGGCCTTCATCATATACAGCTGAGTAACGCCGTTGATGCGTATCGCATATTTCAATGCAGGTAGATCGAGCCATCCGCAGCGGCGCGGCCTGCCAGTTGTAGCGCCGAATTCATTGCCTTCTTTTTGCATGGCTTTCCCGTCTTCATCGAAAAGTTCTGTCGGGAAAGGCCCTGAACCTACTCTGGTGCAATAGGCTTTGAAAATACCGTATACTTCGCCGATATCGTGTGGAGCGATACCGAGCCCGGTGCAAGCGCCGGCGGCCATGGTAGTAGAGCTCGTTACGAATGGGTAGCTTCCAAAATCCACATCGAGCAAAGAGCCTTGAGCACCTTCTGCCAGCACTTTTTTACCTTTTGCAAGTGCCTCACCTAAGGTGTACTCGGTATTGGCCATTGGAAAAGTTTTTATGAATTCGATCGCCTCAAAAAAGGCAGTCTCTAGCGGTTCGAGATCAAATTCATGATTATAAAATTCCAACAACTGCAAATGTTGCTTTTTTAGCTGCTCATACTTGTCCTGAAAACTTTCAGCAAGCAGATCGCCAACGCGCAGGCCGGTACGGCCAATTTTATCCTGGTAGGCAGGACCAATTCCTTTCAGGGTACTGCCAATTTTACGATCACCTTTCGATTTTTCGTAGGCTGCATCGAGTAAGCGATGGGTTGGCAATATTAATTGTGCTTTTTTTGATATGCAGAGGTTTTTTCTGAGATCCAGCGAAAACTTCTCCAGTGCTTCTAATTCCTTTTTGAGAATCACTACGTCCAGGACTACGCCATTGCCGATAATATTTTGAATATCGTTATGGAAAATTCCGGAAGGAATCTGGTGCAAAACGTGCTTAATACCATCAAATTCTAAAGTATGGCCAGCGTTAGGCCCACCTTGAAACCTTGCCACCATATCATATTGTGGTGCAAGATAATCGACCACTTTTCCTTTTCCTTCATCTCCCCATTGGAGCCCCAGAAGTACATCCACTTTCATTGTATTGTCTTTTATAATTTTCTATTGACTGCTGTCAAGACCATTCAAAAACTGAATAGCAGCTTCCCGACTTTCTTCAATATGAAAAATAGCGTTCAACTTAGTGATTATCAGCAGTTTTTTTACATGTTCAGAGGGTTGAATGACCACCAGTTCGCCTCCTTTTGTTCGAAATTTTGTGAGCAAAGTAATGACGATGCCTAAACCGGCACTGTTCATAAATTCAAGCTGGCTCATGTCAACCGCGCACAAAGTTACTCCTTTACTTAAAAAATCCTCAACAAGACTAAATAATTCGGCAGCATTGTCGTCGCGCATGAGTCTTTCTGTGAAGGTCAGGAGCAAAACGTTTTGTTCCAACGATGAAGAAACCATCATACAAGGGCATTATTGGGGCGATTCTCGCAATTCTCTTTAGTGCAGTTGCCGTATAAAATGAGGGAATGGTGAATGATCTTATAGTCCAGAATTTCGCCTACAGTATTCTGAATATTTTGAATTCTCGGATCGCAAAATTCTTTCACCTGATGGCATTCGGTGCAAATAAGGTGATCGTGCTGCTTATATCCATATGATTTTTCGTATTGAGCCAGGTTTTTGCCAAACTGGTGTTTACTGACGAGGTCGCACTCTACCAGCAGGTCCAGCGTATTGTACACTGTAGCCCTGGACACCCTGTAGTTCTTATTTTTCATACTTATATAAAGCGATTCCACATCGAAATGTCCACCTCTGCTATAAATCTCTTCCATAATAGCAAAACGCTCGGGCGTTTTGCGCAAGCCTTTATTCTCCAGGTAAGCGGTAAAAATTTTCTTTACTTCTTCGAATATTTCCTGGTTTAATACCATAGTTCTGTTTTATGCTTTTGCTATATCCGCAAATATAAAATATTCGCAGAGAATTCTACTTTTTTATCCTGAACGAAACTTTTGCTGAAATAATCTCAGGAAAGATAAATTTCTAAAGCTTAAGTCACTAACTATCAAACCTGCTTACCGAAACCACACCATTAACACTCTCCAGCTTACTGATGAGCACTTCCAAATGCCGGGTATCATTAACATATAGCATAATTTGTCCTTCAAAGATGCCATTTTCCGTTTCTATTGTGATGGAGCGCATATTCACTTTAAGTTCACTGGATATTACGCGGGTAACATCGTTCATGAGCCCTACCCTGTCTGTTCCTACAATTTTCAAACCTGCCAGAAAGGCTATTTCTTTCTGAGAGGTCCATTTGGCTTTTACCACGCGATATCCATAGCTGGATAATAGCTCAACAGCATTAGGGCAACTACTTCGGTGAATTTTTATTCCTTCATTGACGGTTACAAATCCAAATACATCGTCTCCGGGGATAGGGTTGCAACATTTGGCCAGCTTATAATCGATGGTATCCATGTCTTCGCCGATGAGCAGCATGTCTTTTTCCTTATCTCGCAAGCTGGAAACCTGCTTTTCGAAGGTCTTAGCATCCATAATACGCTCACGCCTCATGCTTGGGGAGTCGCGCTTGACCTCACGGAATTTCTTGATCTCTTTAGGGTCGATGGTTCCCTTGCCCACCTTATAATAGAAGTCCAGCGGAGTTTTGACTTCAAAATATGCCCGCAACTGATTGATGGTGTCTTCGCTGAATTCAAGCTTCATTTGCTTGAGTTTCCTTTCGACAATTTCTTTGCCCAAAGATGCAGCAGATTTTCTGTCTTCTTTTAAAACATCCTTAATCTTTGATTTAGCTTTGGAGCTTACTACAAACCGCAGCCAGTCTTCATTAGGCTTTTGCTTATTGCTGGTAAGAATCTCTACCTGATCCCCATTGGCCAGAATATAATTTAAAGGCACCAGCTTCTGATTTACCTTGGCACCCAGGCACTTGGCTCCTATTTCAGAGTGAATTTCAAACGCAAAGTCGAGCGCTGTAGCGCCATTTGGTAGCGTTTTTAACTCACCTTTGGGGGTAAATACGAAAACCTCTTCATTGAATAAGTTTGAGCGAAAGTCATCGACAAATTCCAGTGCAGAAGAGTCGTTTTGCTCCAGCATGTCGCGTACCTTGGTAATCCACTGTTCCAATCCGGAGCCCTGCCCGTTAACTTTTTCCTTATACTTCCAATGTGCAGCGTATCCTTTCTCTGCAATGTCGTCCATTCTTTTGGTTCGTATTTGCACTTCAACCCATTGACCGCTTTTGCTCATTACAGTAGTGTGGAGCGATTCGTAACCATTGGCTTTAGGTGTGGAGATCCAGTCCCGCAGCCTGTCAGGATTGGGTTTATAGTAATCGGTTACCAAAGAATAGGCCTGCCAGCAGGCCGCTTTTTCATTTTCAGGTTTTGTATCTATGATAATTCTGATGGCGAACAGGTCATATACTTCATCAAAAGGGATATTTTGCTTGCGCATTTTATTCCAGATCGAATAAACGGACTTGGGGCGACCTTTAATCAAAAACTCATACCCTTGCGCTTCAATTTCTTGTTGAATGGGCGCGATGAAAGTTTTGATAAATTTGGACCTGGCGGCTTTGGTGTTGCTTATTTTTTCAACGATATCCACATAGCTTTCTGCATCTGTATACTTGAGATATAAATCTTCCATTTCCGACTTTATCGCATACAAACCAAGGCGATGCGCCAGCGGCGCATATAGGTATATAGTTTCAGAAGCAATTTTAAGCTGCTTATTACGGGGCATACTTTCTAAAGTACGCATATTGTGCAGCCTGTCTGCGAGTTTTATCAGTATAACTCGAACGTCTTCAGAAAGGGTGAGCAGCATTTTGCGAAAATTCTCAGCCTGCTGTGAGCTGCCATGTTCAAAAACACCGGAAATCTTCGTCAAGCCATCGATGATGCGGGCTACTTTTGGCCCAAACTCACGGCTGATGTCGGAAAGCTCCATTTCCGTGTCTTCCACCACATCGTGCAGGAGCGCTGCAATAATAGAGGTAGTACCCAAACCAATTTCGTCTATGCAAATCTGGGCAACAGCAATAGGATGATATATATAGGGTTCTCCGGATTTCCTGCGCATATCTTTGTGCGCTTCCAGGGAGGTATAAAAAGCCTTCTTTATTAGCCGGGCATCGCCTTCTTTGAGATAAGGCTTGGCATGGCGCAGTAATCGTCGATACCTTCTAATGATCTCCCGCTTTTCTTCTTCTATATCGATAGTAATCATATACTCAAGTTCACGATTTTTTCGGAGGTAAAGTTAAAATTTTAATCATTTTTTCTCGTTGAGATTTGGAAGTTTTCTTTTTTAAATTACCTTTGCAGTCCATTTACATTAAAACGCGGATGTGGCGAAATTGGTAGACGCACTAGACTTAGGATCTAGCGCCGCGAGGCATGGGGGTTCGAGTCCCTCCATCCGCACTACAGACACCCTCGATCCCGATATAAGCAATTTTATCGAGATTGAGGGTTTTTATTTATACGAATATTCACTCTGCAAATTTTTACAGCTTTGGACATTTCACTAGACAAAAAAAATAATAACGAGGGTTTAATTAAAATTAAGCTAAACGAGGCTGATTATCAACCTAAAGTCGAAGAAAAAGTAAAAGAATACAGCAAGAAAGCTACTATTAAAGGCTTTCGACCTGGCAAAGTTCCTACTGGTCTTATCAAAAAAATGTATGGCAAATCTATTTTAGTAGATGAAGTAAACCATACGCTTTCACACGCAATTACAGATTATATCCGCGATAACAAACTGCCTATTTTAGGGGAACCACTTCCTAATACTGAAAAAGCAGAAAACATTGACTGGGACAATCAGAAAGATTTTGAATTTGAGTACAATGTTGGTCTGGTAGACGAATTTGATGTCGCTCTGGACGACAGTACTAAAGTGACTGCATATGAAATAGAGCTCAGTGATGACAATATGGCGGAAACCATTGCCAACATCCGAAAGCAATACGGCAAAATGAGCAATCCTGAAGTGAGCGAAAAAGGCGATATGATATATGGCGAGTTAAGCGCAAATGACGGAGAGTTTAAAGAAAACATTTTATTCCCAATCGATAAGGTAGCTGAAAAGCTTCAAAAGCAATTCATTGGAGTTAAGAAAGAAGATGTTATCACTTTCGACCTTCGCAAAGCTATTGCATCAGATGAGGAGTTGGCTGACATTCTTCAGAAGAAGCCTGAAGATGTAAAGGAAATGACAGGCGAGTTTACGCTAACTGCATCCAACATCAACCGTGGCGAAGAAGCTGATATGGACCAGGAGTTTTTCGATAAGATTTTCGGAGAAGGCACTGTAAGCACTGAAGAAGAATTTAGAAATAAGGTAAAAGAGACTATCAGCGAAAATTACGATCGTGAGACAGACAATTATCTCAATAATACCATTCGCGAAAAACTTATTGAAAGTACCACCATTCCTTTACCAGATGAATTCTTGAAAAGGTGGTTGCTGGTATCCAACGAAGGTAAAGTTACCGAAGCGGACATAGAAAAAGAGTACGAGCTTTATACCAAAGAGCTGAAATGGAGTCTTATTCAGAATAAGATTGCTGAAAAGCACGAGATTAAAGTAGAAAATGACGATGTAAAAGATAAAACCAAGGAGTTTATTCAACAGCAGCTTGCAGCTTCAGGCATGGCAGGCCAGATGGATGATAACCTGGATGCTTTTGCTGACAATTACCTCCAAAGTGAAAAAGGTGAAAATTACATGAAAATGTTTAATCAGGTTAAAACTGAGAAAGTTTTGGGTCTTGCCAAGGAAAAAATCACCATTGAACGCAAAAAGGTCGATGTAGAGCAATTCAAGGAAATTGCCATGAACTAAGCAGCAGATTCTTTAGTTATTTAGGAAGTCCTTTTTTCAAAGGACTTTTTTTTTATTTTTGTGTTACACCAAATTTTCAACCATGATCAATAAGAACGAATTAAGAAATTTTGCCGTTAAAGGGCAAGGCGTAAGTGGCACAGCTTTTGACGACTACACCACGCACGTTGAAAATATGACAAGGTCGGTAATTGAAGAACGGCCAACTAATTTTAGAGAAATAGACGTTTTCTCTCGTCTGATCATGGACAGAATCATTTTCCTGGGTATGGGAGTAGATGATAACATTGCCAACATCATCACTGCACAATTGCTGTTTTTAGAATCTGTGGATGCTAAGAAAGATGTATTATTATATATTAACAGCCCCGGTGGATCTGTAACCGCAGGTTTAGGTATTTACGATACCATGCAGTACATTGCTCCTGATGTAGCAACAATTTGTACCGGTTTGGCAGCATCAATGGGCGCAGTTTTACTTAGTGGCGGAGCGCCAAATAAGAGGTCTGCACTGCCACATTCTCGTGTAATGATTCACCAGCCTTCCGGCGGCGCCCAGGGAACATCTGTTGACATCGAAATCACCACACGTGAGATCGTAAAGCTTCGTCATGAGCTGTATGAGATTCTGGCCAATCACACAGGACAAACATCTGAACAGATTGCGCTGGATTCTGACAGAGATAAATGGCTCCGGGCATTCGAAGCGAAAGAATACGGATTGATTGATGAAGTATTGACACGGGATAAATAGTTGTTATAAAAATAGGAAGCCGCTGAGCAGGAGACTGTTTCAGCGGTTTTTTATTTTAGGGGAGTTCCCTATTTGGTAACCCGATTAAAAAACCGGAAA
>JBGSXH010000308.1:0-4518 GCA_041751515.1 Cyclobacteriaceae bacterium
ATACACGAGAGCTATGAAAGTGGCCGAAGGTGGCGGCGTGGAGCACGAAGAGGAAAATATCGAAGTGCTGGAATTGAATATTGACAAGGCCATGACAATGGTTGAACAAGGTGAAATTAAAGATGGGAAAACCATTATGCTCCTGCAATATATTAAGCTTCACAATATACTCTGATGCAGGAAAACAAAGCACTGATGATACTGGTGGCAGGACCATATCGTTCAGGGACAAACGATAATCCTGATTTAATTGAAGCCAATGTGAAAGCCATGACGGATACTGCATTGGCATTGTATCGGCTGGGACATGTGCCTGTGTTAGGAGAGTGGTTTGCTTTACCACTTATCGAAGCCGCAGGTTCAAAGCAGGTTGGAGATGAAATCTTCAATGAAATTTTCCACCCTGTAGCAGTTAGGCTCATTGACCATTGCGATGCAATCTTGCGAATTGGTGGTGCTTCTGCAGGAGCCGATGAAATGGTGAAAACTGGAGAACAAAAGGGAAAGGTAATTTTCTATGACCTGTCACAAATTTTACGCTTTAGACAGGAATAACTGCATATAAATACTTTTTAATATGGAATAGAGATGTCCTGATTTAAAGCATTCCTAATCATCAAAATCTACCCGAAAATGGAAAAGGAATACAAGCCGGCCGGATACAATTCAGTTTCACCTTACTTCATCGTGAAGGGAGCGCAAAAATTTATTGATCTGATGACAGCTATTTTCGATGCCAGGGCGTTCAGGCTTTACGACATGCCCGATGGTTCAATAATGCATGCGGAAATTCAAATTGAGGATTCTGTGCTCATGATTAGTGACTCCTCTGACAAATACCCGCCGGTTCCCTTAGTAATGCACGTTTATGTGCCGGACGTAGACAAAACTTTTGAGAAAGCCATTCGTGATGGCTGCGAAATTATAGAACGACCCAAAGAAAGTGAGGGAGACCCGGACAGGAGAGGAACGTTTAAAGATTTTGCAGGTAATATCTGGTCTGTAGGAACGCAGGTATAAAAAATAGACTAGAAAAAGTAACCTTATAAACGATCGAAAAATTTGCCGGATCATTTTGTAGGTATTGTAAACATAAGCCCGTAAAGCCTTAAATATCAATAACGGATCATGACAATAGATGAGAATATTCAATGACAGAAATAATTGATTTAAGCCAGGAGATTTATGCGGACATGCCGGTCTTCAATGGACTTCCGGAAGTAAAAATGAGCGTCCATGCCACGCATGAAGAATGGAACAAAATAAAAAATCCTTCAACAAGGACGCCAAGTGTTTATAAGCTGGAGTTAGGAGAACATACCGGCACGCATGTCGATGCGCTGAACCACATGGCCCATGAATTTGTGGGGCAATCGATTGATAAGATGCCGCTTTCCATGTTTTACACCTCGGGAATATGCCTGGACTTCTCAGCAAAAAAGCTGCAAGCATTCATTGAACCGGAAGATATTTTGGATGCCTGTGAGGTGGCTGATGTCATTATCAGCAGAGGCGATACAGTTTTGCTGTACACCGACCATTATAGGAAGCATTTTGGAACAGAACACTGGAATAAGGGTCCTGGTCTATCTGCGGCAGCAGCACAATGGTTAGGAGAAAAAGATATTGCAGCATTTGGCGTAGAAACCATGTCACCGGGAATACCGAAAGTTTCTAACAGAGCGGTCCATGAAATTTGTGGAGCGCTCGGATTCACCCATTACGAAAATATGATCAATCTCCATCAACTCATTGGCAGAGGTCGATTTAAATTCATTGGTTTGCCGCTTAAAATCAGAGGAGGAACTGGATCGCCAGTAAGGGCGGTGGCAGTGTTTGAATAAAATGGAAGCCTATTCTTTAAAATGCTTGTTTACAGCAATATAGAAAACTTTGATCACAAAAAATTTAAAGAAAAAATACTGAACAAAAGCACTATAATCTCAGCTGTTTTCAACCTACTCTGTTGAAGAAAAAGCCGTCGTTTTGGGACGGCCATTAAATCAGATCTTTACTATGGCATAGTTTCCAGCGATCTTCGTATTTTTTGAGGTTCTCCTGAGGACCTTTCCCTGCAGCCACTACCCAGTAAATGTCCATTTCAAAATCAACAAGG
This sequence comes from Cyclobacteriaceae bacterium, assembly GCA_041751515.1. Lineage (GTDB taxonomy): Bacteria > Bacteroidota > Bacteroidia > Cytophagales > Cyclobacteriaceae > JBGSXH01. The sequence continues at coordinate 2,117 of JBGSXH010000308.1, forward strand.
TCTTTGTCAGTATTTTCCAGCAGGAAATCCTGAGGCATAACTCCTTCGACTTCTTTAAAAGTATAATCGTGGTTAAGATAGGCAAAATGAAAGCCGTTGTCTATACAAAATATGGAGATCCGGAGGTTGTACGACTGGCAGAGGTAGATAGACCTGCTCTCAACGAAAACGAGGTTTTGGTGAAGCTCTATGCCGCTACCGTTAATCGCACCGATGCCGGATTCCGTGGTGCAGAATATATTATATCCCGCTTCTTCAGAGGCCTCGGCCAAAATATAAGATTTTAGGTTGTGAATTTGTTGGTATAATTGAAGTCATAGGGGTGCATGTAACTACCTTTCCTATTGGTGATAAGTTTATTTGGTTTCAATGACAAAACCTTCGGCGCACATGCTGAATACATGACAATAGCCTAATCAGCTGCTATCGCCACAATGTCCGACCATGTTAATTTTCTAGATGCGGCACCAATTACTGGAGGAACCTATAATGCCCTGGTAGACATTCGTGTTGCCAAAGTGCAGATTATTGGTGCTTATATTTTGATTTGTGTTAGAAGACAGGGAATGTTGTTTTGAGAATTGTATGAATTTAATAACAGGATTCTTATTTTTCTATAATACCAGCGATGTTGATTGGCTTAGGAGGCCATTTTATTAGTAAGGTGGTTTCGGGTAAGTTCGCAGAACATATAACACCTGGAACACATAAAATAAAACACCCGGCATCTGCTACAAGATCAGCTACCAGGTGCTTTTATTAATTAATTATCGTATTTTTCTTCAAAAGCCCCGATAGCCTGCTCAAATTGTAGCCAAATTTGTTTTGCAATGTCTTCATTTCCATCAGTATCATTGGTGCTTATTTCAATAATACCATCTCCATTGCCGTCCTGAGCAAGGGACAGGTCGACACCACCATTTGCAGGATCAAACAGTTTTGATATATCGAACTCTACAAGAATAACGCTTAGCTGAGCAGGACTTAATACAACATTGTCTAATTCTTCAAACTCCAGTTCTATCTCATCATTTTCATCTGTCCAGAAGATAAACGGAAGCTCTCCGATCTGTCCTTTTATCATAACAGATTTGTCAAACATTTCAGATTCTGGATTTTCATTTTCGCGTATCTTAAACTCTATTTCGTCATAGGCAGCAACTGGTAATGTAACGTCTGCCAGGGTCTGGGTCAGGGCACTGCCATTATCAAATAATTCTACTTCAAACGGGCCATTTAGCTCCACATCAGAGGCCAAAGCACCAGAGGCGAAGAGGGGATCGTTATCATCGTATTCAAGCTCTATTTCCTCTACGTTTACTATAAAAGAATTAATCTGCACGGAATTGCTGATTCTTCCAGAGACCATCCCTGAAGCGCTATAGTTTCCAGTAAAATTGATGCGTGCATTATCACCATACGTTTCCTCATTTTTATCGCAGGAGAAAAGAGCAGGGGCAATTAGTATTGCCATCAGACAGGTCATTAAATTTGATCTTTTCATAGTTTGTCTTTTAAATTAAGTTTCTTTTTAAAATCTGCTGGTATAACGGTGCGGATACTTTGAGGTTGGAAAACTTTTCTCTATTTATTTTTCCAGTCATTAGTAACGGTATACCAGGCCAATATTCAGGCTAATTGATGCATTCCTGGTACGCTTGAAGGAAGCTGGCAGCTCATCATTACCGGAGAAGATATTGTTTAAGTTATAGTTCAGTCGCACAGAAGGCAGTAAGTGTAACTTGCCTAGCAATCGTACATTGGCCTGATAGCCTGTAAGCAGCCCATAATCAAAAGCAGTATAATCTGCGCTTATATCTCTCACTGTCATGTGAAGGTGCTCCTCCCCATCGTTAAGGTAGGCGATATAGCCTCCAGCCAGCAACTCCCCCGGAAAGAACTTATTGGATAACATATAATAGGTTTGCGCCTTCAGGTAACTTAACTTGATATCCCGCTCCACATAAGAAGCGTTTATATATTCCCTGTATTGCTGCCCTCCCTCTGAACGCCAAAAAAGCTCTGTAGCTATATTATGTTTTTCTTTAATTTGAACAGCCGCAACAGCCCCTGCTTCTTTTCTATAGGTAGGCAGTGTTGCTGAAAGTGTTGAGCTTTTTAAGCCATTGAAGGTTTCATGATTAAGCAGCCAGGTATTTTTCATGCCTGCCATCGGACCAATATAGGCCAACCGGACTTTATTTTCCTTTTTATTATCGATGGCTGATTCGCTATCTTTTACAAACAGTGCTTCAGTTTCAACTACTATTATTGGCGCTTCAGTCTCTACACTTATTTCATGGTTATGAATGGCTCTGCTGATTAGTCTTAACAGTAGTTTATCTTTATCTGTAATCCCAAGTGACACCAGTGTTTTCCTTTCTAAAGGTATAGAAGCGAGC
>JBGSXH010000309.1:0-3471 GCA_041751515.1 Cyclobacteriaceae bacterium
TCAGTATACCAAAGAGGCCATCGTGAAGCACGGTGTCATTAAGGGTTTAGGACTTGGGGCTAGAAGAATCGGCCGCTGCCATCCATGGGGCGGCAGCGGCCATGATCCCGTTCCTTAAACTTTTCTGCGACGCATTGCTAATACTACGACCCCAGCGATAACCAAAGGGATGCTAAGCCATTGTCCCATATTTAAAGCGAGGTTATCTTCGAAGGCTACCTGGTTCTCTTTAAGAAATTCGTAGAGAAAACGCAGTCCAAATACCACGATAAGAAAAATTCCAAAAAGCGTTCCTTCGGGTAAAAGTGCTCTTTGCTTATGCCATATAAATAGCAATATTAAAAAGAGCAAAAAGATGGAGAAAGACTCATATAGTTGTGCAGGATGCCTGCTGACGCCCATAGTAAAAATGGTGGCTTCGAAATTACTCTTTTCTGTTTTGCGCAATGTATAATTTAATGGCTGATCTGGATCTTCAAAAATATGTTCCTGCACAGACGGGTAGCTGCTGAGAATGTATTTGGCTTCAGTATCCAGGTAATTTCTTATTCCATCTTCTTCAAAACCGCGATTGTCAAAAGTCACTAGCAGGTCAACCGGTTTCAAGGTGCCTGCTGTATTTTCTTCACGATTTCCTTTTTGAGCCGAAACACTATTAACTGCACTGTTGGCACCCAGTGCATCTTCTGCCACACGTGCAAAGACGACACCATAAGCGGCATCTGTAGGCTTACCTTCAATTTCGGAATTGATAAAATTTCCAAACCTTATAAGTGCACCTGCTAATGCGACGACAATAACTATACGGTCGAGTACCCATAAATAAGATTGATCCGGTCGCTTCCGCGCATACATAAATATCCCTGTCAAGATTCCAATGGTAGCCCCATGGCTGGCCAGACCACCTTCCCATATCTTTAAAATTTTTATAGGATTGGCAAGATAAATATCCGGTTCATAGAAAAATACATGACCTAGTCTAGCGCCGACGATGGTGGCGATGAGCATGTACATGGTAAGGCTTTCTACGTCGCGGTCGGTTTTATTCTCCTTGCGAAATATGTGAAACATAATTTGTTGTCCTGCCAGGAAACTGGTAGCCCATAATAAGCCGTACCAAACAATGCGAATACCCCAAAAAGAAAATATTTCTGGATCCGGCGACCAGACGACGTACTGTAGTAAAGATTGTGTTAGTTGCATATTGGCAAAAGCCTTTTAGTTGGTGGCGCAATTTAAACCATATTTTCCAAAATTTGTAACTCTTCCTGAAATCCTGCACTAAGGATAGGGAAGCGGCACCAGCTTCTTGGATCGACATTATAATCATCCAAATGAAATGAGGGTGCCAGGCGTTCGCGTTTCCATTGATTGCGGGACCAAAGTCGGAAGAACTTTTGAATATACTGCTTTAGAATTGCAGGCGCATAATCGTTTAACTCGACCTTTAAAATATCAAAAACCGCTACCGGAGAATGATGCTGCTGGATGGCTAACCTTTCAATGCGATTCAGTACTGCATAAGGCATCAAATCCTGTTCATCTGTTTGTTCCTTGCCAGGCCTTAACTCCGCAGAAGGCTGGAGGCGATTGACGTGCTGAAGTCCATGGTAGTGCAGCTTTTTTTCAGCCCACTGAAGCCAATGCAGGATGAAGGACTTATCAATTGCTGCAATAGGGGCAATACTGCCGGAAGTGTCACCGTCCATGGTGGTATAGCCTACGGAGCCTTCACTACGATTGGAGGTGGTGAGTAGCAGTGCGTTTTTAATATTGGCAAACATCCAAATGATGGGTGAGCGTGCCCTGGCCTGAATATTCTGTAAAGTAATATCATCTTGCTCCCAGGAAAGCGGCCGATTGAGCGCTTTTTCGACTTTACTTGTATAGCCGGCGACTTCCTCATCAATCAGCCAGTGATGAAAAACAGCTCCTACATCTTCAGCCAGATACTTAGCAGCATTGAATGTAGCTTCAGAGCTGTTCTTTGTACCTTGATATGCACATGTAAGCAATCTTGCAGCCAGGTTTTTATATAAATCAGGGTCATTCTCTTCCAATGTTTCCAACCATTGCAGTTGATGAATTTTGTGCAGAAAAGTTTTGAGATCCATCTCATGTAAAGCCCTTTTTATCATTTCAGCTACCAATACCGCACAGGTGCTGGAATCTGCACCACCACTTAAAGAAAGCACGAAACCCTGGCTTTTGCTTTTTCGCAGATAATCAAATAATGCCAATGCAGCGCTTTGCGTAAATTCTTCCTCTTTTTGCTGTATCAATGCAGACTTTCCTATACAAACTTCTGGCGTTCGTCCCGGGTAAACCGTATAGGCCACTAAGTTGACGGCCTTAAAAGATAAAATACTGTTCTTGGCAAGCATTCTACCATCCTGAGCAATCATTATTTCACCATCAAACAAAATACGGCCCGCTTCATTGCCCAGTAGGTTAGCGTAAACATACACGCAGTCGTATTGGGAGGAGCTATACAAACCCAGTTCTTCCCGCAAAACACTTTTCCCCATGGAAAAATGACTGGCAGATGGATTAATGATGATTTCTACACCTTGCTGCTGCAGATGGATTGCCGGTCTCGTGTCAGCACGCCAGGCATCTTCACATATTTCTACGCCTACCAAACAGTCTTTGATGGTGTAAGTAAGATCGCCGAATGGCACCTCTTTTCCATCAATTGTTAAGCTATTCTGAGTGCCAGAAGGCCATGCCTTGAACCACCTGGGTTCATAATGTATGCCATCCAGGGCTAAATGTTGCTTTGCAGAAATACCTAGTAATTCGCCATTTTCAACCAAGGCTGCACAATTATAAAGCTGATTTTCAAATATTACCGGAAGTCCTATAGCTACCGCAATATTTTCTGTATGCGGTATGATTGCCTGTAGTTTTGTCAAAGCTTTTTCCGCCAGCCAATGGCCTAAGAATAAATCTTCACAACTGTATCCGGTAATACAAAGCTCAGGTAGGCACAGTAAATGAACAGCCTCTTTCTGCGCTAGTTCGATAGCAGATAAAATATTGGCAGTATTTCCAGCCCAGTCCAGTGGCGTCTGGTTAAGGGCTGCACCCGCAATTTTAATAGATTTCATACTGAAAATTAGACCATAATATCAAAATAACCAAGTATTTACTTTGATGCATTGACCGAACTGATCAATAAAGCCCATCCCAGTTAAAGGTCGGTCTATACACGAAATATAAAGAGAACAGGCAACATGGTGCGAGGAGTTAATCGACTATATCGTCAATCTTTAGCTCTTCAACCGCTTTAAGCGCAGCATCTTGCTCAGCTTTCTTTTTGCTAAGACCCATGCCACGACTAATCGGTTTTTTGTCGAGGTATAACTCAGCTTTAAATTCTTTGAAATGTTTCATTGACTTGATGTCAATGATCCTGAACTCAATTTCGTGATTATTTTTTTGCGCCCATTCAATGATCCGACTTTTATA
>JBGSXH010000310.1:0-6812 GCA_041751515.1 Cyclobacteriaceae bacterium
AAAAGAATGTCAAACATGCATTAATTTTAGGGGTATTGCCTTCCCTAATTCCTTATAAATTTAAGCAGAAGAAATACCTGCTGCCAATAGGTATGCTGTTATCAATGCTCATGCTGCCCCTATTAGGTGTGCAAGTGAGTAAATCCCGGAAAATCTCCGGGCATATGCTGCAGGAAGGGGACAAGATAGAGTGGTTGTAGTGCTTTCGCAGGTTAGTCGACATTGATAAAATAATATGCAGCAATCTGTGTTATGGTTCTGGTTTATTCGGCACTTTATGACACATTGAAGTCTACACAGTGCAATTATATAAAAACGCTTGATGCAAATACAGGTACATCTATTCAATATTAAAGCCGTGAAGTTTTTGCTCTGGGTTATATTGGTTTCGTACTGGTATAACATGGGGGTAATAACCTATGGTGCTGTAGGTAGTAATGACCTTAGGCTTTATGATATAGCTTTTTTGCCAATAATATATCTTTTTATGAAAGATTATTATAAACTAAAGTTATTCATAAAAAAGAATATTTCCCTTTATAGAATGTTTCGCTTTTTGAAGTGGGCAAGTCTATTATTTGCAGTAACTGTTTATTATTGTGTATTTCAATACAGGATAGTCTGGGCTTTTCAGTCCCTTATGTATTTGTACCATTTTTGGGGTTTTGTTATTGCTGCCATCTACCTGAAATACATTTATACTGACAGTAAGGACATACTTTATTTTTTGACAGTTTTTATGGCCATAGGCTTGGCCGAGGGTCTATTGATTATTGCTCAGCACTACGGCGTTGTACCGATTCTTTGGGCGCAAAGATGGATTGATGCATATGGGGATGACGCGTTAACAGGAACCCTTGGCTTGAACAGGGTTTTGCCCGGGTTATCAATGTTTTTGTGTTTTGTAATAGCGAGTGTTTTTTTAAGTAATCAAAGCAAAACACCATTCTTTTCTAGGCTGTTAGCCATTGCAGTGAGTTTGGTAGGTTTAGTGGTTATTCTCCTGTCAGGGTCACGTACATCATGGGTTGCCACTATTATATTTGCAGTAATTGTATACATAAGAAATATCTCTTTAATAATCACTACATGCATTGCCATGGTGGTATTTATGATGTTTCCATCGTTGTTGCCAGGGACACTTCAAGACAAATTTGACGAGGTTTTAGAGAATAGGGTCTTGGGTAAAATGTCAGAACCGGTACCTGGTGGGAGCGACGATGTTGATGCAGGACAGTTGTATGACGATCTCGGCGCCAACCGCGATGAACGTGCCATGCGATATATCATCAATCTTGGTGATAAAATTTGGATTGTTCCTTTTGGTGGAGGCTTTAATAATCGACTTACGGTGGGGGGTGATAGTGCGCATAATATCTATCTAACGCTTATTGCGGAAGTCGGCATCGTTGGGGTTATTTTGTACGTTAGCTGGTTACTTTCTTACTTTAAAGTTATTAAAGAGCATACGCTAATGGGTTATAATAAGATTTTTGATATTACTGCTTTAAGAGCTTTAGTGATTGCCATGATGATTACCCTGCTGTTTGGTGAGCATCTGTACATTTATAGGCCTAGTTATGGCTTTTTAGGTATGTTTTTAATGGTAACTTCCTTATTAATTAACCTGGGTTTCCCTAAAGATAAAATCGGATCAAATTTAAAAGTATGATTAATTTTTCAGATTACGCTATTGCCGTAGTTATTCCATCATACAAGGTGGAAAAATCAATTGAGAGGGTGGTGAGTAAAATACCCGATTTTATCAAATTTGTAATTATTGTTGATGACTGTTCTCCGGACAACCTTGCTTCAGTAGTGAAAGAAAAGCTTGCACATGATAGCAGAGTGATTTATGTCAAAAACCCACAGAACATGGGTGTGGGTGGTGCCACAGTTACAGGTTTCAAAAAAGCCGTGAGCCTGGGGGCTGAATATGTTGTTAAAATGGATGGAGATGATCAGATGGATAGCAAATTTCTTCCGGATTTACTCACTCCATTAATTCAAGATAGAGCCGATTTCTCTAAAGGAAACAGGTTTCATGATTTTAGCAGCTTGAAAAAGATGCCTTTCGTTCGTCGTATGGGTAATCTTGGCTTAAGCTTTCTGACCAAAGCTGCCACTGGCTATTGGAATTGTTTTGATCCCACGAATGGCTATGTGGCTGTTAAATCTTCAGTTTTAAGGAAATTGAAGTTAGATGAACTCAGCAATAGGTACTATTTTGAAACCTCATTATTAGCAGCATTATATTATGAGCAGGTGCGCATAAAGGATGTGCCAATGCCAGCCATTTACGGTGACGAAGAATCTAACCTCAGTGTAACCAAGGTGTTATTTGAGTTTCCTCCAAAACTTTTGCGGACTTACATTAAAAGAATATTATTCAAATATTTCATTTACGATTTCAGCATCGCGTCGATATATCTTTTGTTTGGCCTTCCAATGCTGATCTTTGGAATTTTCTTCGGCGGGTATAATTGGTATTACTATGCGAGCCAGAATATTACCGCCCCAACGGGTACTGTAATGATCTCGGTATTGAATATCATACTAGGAATTCAGTTCCTGATGCAGGCTATCCAGTACGACATTAATCAGGCGCCAAAATCTCAGTAAAAAATGCAGCGAATAAAATTATGGGAATGGCTGACAGTGATGGCACTGGCTTTAGTAATTGCCATCGGTTTTTTTATTGATGGTAAATCAGAGAGTTTTACAAATTTGTCCTCGGATCAGTTTAATATTCTTACCGTCTGTTTAAAAAAAGATAAGCCAGATATATTTCAGGGTGACCTGGTAGCTGATAATTATGAAGATGTAGCTTATTATACTCCATTTTTTGTAGATACGCTACGATTTTTTGCAGAAGTAAATAATGGCAATTATCTGGCAGGCTTCAATTGGCTTAATTTTACTTTAAATTTTTTCTACATCATCTGTTGGTTTGCCCTCTTTAGGCAATTTGTTAATTTTCCTCTAGCTATAATTTTTGCTCTCTTATCCAAGGGCATCATGTGGCCTCCAGGAAATGAAGTCTGGGGCATACATAGTCTTTGGACCTTGTTACCTAGAAGTATCTTTCAGATTGCAATGGCTTTAGTTGTGCTCTGCTGGTGGAAACTAAAAAGAATGCCGGGCATGTTTTTAGGAGCTTTGCTCGCGGGGATCACAGTCAATCTTCATCCTATCAGCGGACTGGGACTGGTTTGTGCCATGGCCTTCCTCTACCTTGAAGTATTTTGGAATGGTGATAAGACTATTGGAAAAAGAGTTGCCCAATATGCTGGTGTATTGCTTGCTGCCGTCGCAGGCATGATGCCTTTTGTCTTGAACTATGTCACTAACGTGCAGGAAAAGGAAGTGGTAGCATTTGACGAGTTCTATCAATACATGTTCTTGAGAATCCCTCATAAGTTTTTCAGGACTTTTGGTCTTTTTAATGAGCTATTGACAGCTAAATGGCTTTTGTTTATCTGGCTGCCATTGTTATTTTTTATTGCTTTCTATCTATTAAGAAACAGGATTAAGGCAGTAATACCATTCAGAGTTTTTTGGATGATAGTCGGCCTCTATTTTTCATTTATTGCTGCATCTCTAGCCCCATATCCTTTAGAAAGTATTTTAAATGATCTTGGTTTTAAAGGCAGATTTGCATTTCAGTTGGGGAGAAATTTGAAATACCTTATTCTTCCAGCATATTTGGCAATGGCGGTAATGATAGCATATGCATCGCATTATCTCAACGATCGAAAACAATGGTCTTTCCCCAAGGTTGAATATGGTTTACTAGCTGCTTTCGTGTTAATGCTATTTTTTTCCAAAACAATGCTTCAACCTGTACCCTTATTAGGTGATGACTTGATGAAAACCATTTTGCCAAATAGTTTATCTTCAGGAAGTCACAACCCATTTCCTGCTGATACCGATCTGGACAATATGATGAGCTACATTCAGCAAAATACTACAGAGGAGGCCAGGTTTGTTGCACCCGCCATAGTACGCGTAGCTACTGAAAGAAGTGTGGTTTTTGATTACAAAGGAGCGAGTATGCTTATTGAAGGTAATCCGTCCAAGTATGTGATATGGGCGCGACAGGCGGAAGCATTGGCTGCAATGGAAACTGCTGCCGAGCAAGCTGAATTTTTCGATTCTATTGGGGCTGATTACTGGCTAACAAACGAAGCAACAGAAATTGGCATCGAACCGGAGGTAGACTACGGAGTCTGGTCACTGTATAGATTAAGATAAGTAATTTTTTAGATGAAGCAAGTGGTTATAAGTGCATGATTTATAATAAGTTATTAGAAGGTTTTATTTTGCCTATAGGTGATTTGATAAATAAATCTGCATTTATCAAAGAACTTAAAAAGTGGCGTAAAATTCAGCATATGTCTGAACAGGATCTTGCTAGACTTCAGCGAGAGAACTTAAGGACGATGCTTAAGCACTGCAAGGAAAATGTGCCATTTTACCAGCAGCTTGATGTCGACCAAACCAAGGATCCTTTTGAGCAACTCAAGTTGTTTCCGTTGATAAAGAAAAGCATTATCAAGGAAAATTTAAACGATTTTCTCTCAGCGCCAAAAGAGAGTTTAATAGCGCATGTAAGCAGTGGTTCTTCAGGTATTCAAGGTGTGGTGTACATGAATAAGAAGGAGCAATCTGTTTCCAGAGCCATGCAAATATTGTGGTGGGAGTGGTCTGGCTATAAAATTGGCTCACCAATAGTGCAAACTGGTATTACTGATAAAAGAAGTACCTTGAAAGCTATTAAAGATAAGCTTTTTCAGACTACTTACACCGCTGCATTCGGACACTCTGAAGATAGCGTTAAAGCTTTACTTAATGGCCTGGATCGAAAGAAAGGCTTTTTTATAGGAGGATATGCATCTTCTATCTATGTTTTTGCTGATGTCGCCAAAAAGCATAAAATTTATGACCTGCATTTTCAGGGAGCAATCAGTTGGGGAGATAAGCTTTTTCCTAAGTATAAAAAGTTGATTGAATCTCAATTTCATACGCAAATACGTGATACTTACGGCTGCACTGAGGGTGTGATGATGGCAGCGCAAAAAGATTTGCCCTATCACTATATCATGACTCCTCATGTGCATATGGAAATTGTCGATGAAGAGGGAAAAGAAGTGCCGGACGGAACCTTAGGTTTTGTTTTAGTGACAAGATTAGATTGTTTCTCTATGCCTTTAGTTAGGTACTATCTTGGAGACCTGGCCATAAAACTGCCAAGAAAAGATTATCCGGAAAAACGTGATCTTAATTTTCCACTACTACAAAAAATCATTGGCAGAGACACCGATATTGTAAAAACTCAGTCCGGAAAATTTATGGTGGTGCACTTTTTTACGGGTATTCTTGAGTTTTATCCTCAAATAAGACAGTTTAAAGTTATTCAGCACGATTTATCTTCCATCATCATCGAGTTCATTCCTGAAAAGGATTTTACCGAAGATATTTTAAGGGAGATTACGGAAAAAATTCAAGGACATTTAAAGGAAAACTTTAAGATTGATTTTAAAAAAGTTAATTTTATTGCACCGTCAAAATCGGGAAAACCACAAATAATAGAATCTCATTTAAAAAAGGCTTTATAGATTAGCCTTCATTTTTTAGCAGTTGTTACATGCATATTTTATATTTTTATCAATATTTCGGAACACCTAAAGGAGGTTGGAGTACACGAGTTTATGAGTTGACCCGCCGCTGGGTAGCGGAAGGCCATAAAGTTACTGTTGTCACCTCCTTGTATGATAAGTCTGACTTAAAAGCCGAGGGTGCGGCTTCCCAGCAATTTATAGAGGGGATAGACGTTCGGGTGGTCAATGTTACCCTTTCTAATAAGCACAGCTTTTTGTACAGAGTTTATACATTTCTGTTTTTTGCTATTCAGTCGATCCTTTATGCCCTAAGGTTAAAATATGACGTATGTATAGCCAGCAGTGGGCCTATTTCAATAGGTTTGCCAGGGTTAGTAGCCAAATACATTCGACGTAAACCTCTGGTTTTTGAGGTGCGGGATTTATGGCCGGACGGTGCTGTTGAGCTCGATTTAATCAAAAATAAATCTGTTATTAAATTAGCATACTGGTTTGAAAAACGGTGCTATTTGGCTTCAGATGCCATCATTGCCCTTTCTGAGGGAATGGCTGCTTCTATTCGTTCAAGATTCGGTCTTCAAAATGTACATGTAATCCCTAATGCATCAGATAATCAACTTTTCAGCAACGCCAATTTTCCTTTTACTAAACCGGATTGGGCTATTAATAAGGAAATATTTGTCTATACTGGTACTTTAGGCTTAATGGATAATTGTGAACAAATTGTAGATGCAGCGATTATATTGCATAAAAGAGGTAATGACAATGTGGTTATCACTTTCGTAGGTGATGGTAAGGAAAGGCAGGAGTTAGAAAAGAAAGCGAAAGATCACGGGTTAACCAATATACATTTTCTTGGACTTAAGCCAAAGGAGGAAGTGGTGCCCTGGTTACAGCATGCTACAGCAGCATTCTTAGTTTTTAAAAATGTCGACGTTCTTAATACCTGCTCTCCAAATAAAATGTTCGATGCCTACGCCGCTGGTGTTCCTATTATTCAAACTACTCAAGGCTGGATCAAGGAATTGATCAATAATGAAAAGTGTGGTATAAACGTGCAACCAAATGCACCAGAAGAAATGGCCAATGCGATAGAGCAAATTGCTGCTAACAAAACATTGCGCGATGAACTGTCAGGTAACGCAAAAAGAGTAGCTTTATCGCTATTTGACAGAGACAAACTTGCTACGG
>JBGSXH010000311.1:0-6308 GCA_041751515.1 Cyclobacteriaceae bacterium
AGAGCATTGAAACCATGCACATTTTTAGGCTTGCAAAGGATGAGCAGATTACCGGTAGTGCTTTAAAAAGTCTGCAAAAAAGTATTGCGACGGAAGATTTTGAAGATGTGATGACTACCCGCGAAAAAGGCGCTACCATCAATGTACTTATGCGTGAAGCAGGCGAAAAGATAGATCAGGTAATCTTTTTGATCGAAAGTGATAAGGACCTCACGATCCTAGATATTTCCGGGAAAATAGATCCGGAAAAAATTGGCTTGCTGGCACAGCAAATGAATTTCGGCAGATAAACATCATCAAGTACTTCGTCAATGATAAAACATGAATAGCGCTGGGGACTCCTCAGCGCTATTCATGTTTTTATTCGATACCTTTATCGTATGAAATTTACATGGTGAAGGAAAAACGTTAACCGATAGATCATAATAATTATCGCTAACGTCACTGCTTTGGCTATCAACATTCCCCACTAGAAGCGGACAGGATGTGGCCTTTACAAATAATTATACGCATGAATGCAACGGACTTATTCTATATGCTTGACCTTACCGGCACGTTTGTGTTTGCCATTAGCGGTACCCTGTCAGCAGCAAGCAAAAGGCTCGATCTTTTCGGCGCCACCTTCATCGGCTTTGTTACTGCCATTGGCGGTGGTACTTTTCGCGATCTGCTACTGGGTATTCACCCTGTTTCATGGATGCAAAGCTTCGATTATCTCTTTACAATTTTGGCCGGTGTGGTAGTCACATTAATATTAAAGGGCAGTGTAATGAAGCTGAAAAAAACATTATTCCTGTTCGACACCATTGGTATAGGAGTGTTCACCATTTTTGGTCTGCAGAAAGCATTATTGATGGACCTGCTCATGCCATTTGCCATCATCATGGGTATGTTTTCCGCGGTGATGGGTGGCGTCATCCGCGATACGCTATGCAACGATATTCCACTTATCTTCAGAAAAGAGATCTATGCCACGGCCTGTCTGTTGGGCGCTATGGTATTCTTATTATTAGACCACTGGGGCCTGGAAACAACACTCAACAACTTTATTACTATTGGCGTCATCATTCTTATCAGAATAGCATCTATCAAGTATAAACTTACCTTGCCCAAGTTGTGGATTCGCCAAAATCATGAGCAATAATTGACGATAATCTATTGCATTAATATACTTGCTTAACAAAACAATTTGCAGGCTGGCAACTTAATATGCTATCAGCAAGCAAAAAATGAATGGCCTGGAAAAAACCTGTTAAGCAATTTTTTCGCAATTTTAAGCATCCGGTAAGTAAGTTCAAGCTTAAGCTTAAAAACAGATTAGGATGGCTGGGAATGCCTAAAATTCTGCCCTTCCGGGGTTTCGCCAACCACGATTACCTGTACTTAAAAGGTAATGTTATTGAAGATACTGGTCTTAGTGTACCTGAAGTATCAGACTCTGTCTGGCAGAATACTTTGGCTATGATCAAACGGTTTGGTAGTGATGTCATCCCTTTTGTGCAAATTCAAATCACATTCCGGAACCAGAAGTCGGTAGTGATCACAGACGAAAACGGATTTTTTGAGCTAAAAATAAAGCTCAATGCATCGCCACAAGAACAGATTCACTGGGAGGACGTACATTATGAGCTGCTCGATGAAGTATTTCCTGAGCAAGGAAAGATTGACGCTATCGGTAAAGTGATGATTGCCACAGAGAAAGGCAGTTTTGGTGTTATCTCAGATGTCGACGATACCATTCTCATCAGCAGGGCGACGTCATTCATTCGCAAAATGCGACTTATGCTTTTCAAGAATGCCCATACGCGTATGCCTTTTGAAGGCGTATCAGCATTTTACAGGGCATTGCATGAAGGAAGCGGCAACGTTCCCTTCAACCCTATCTTTTACGTATCCAGCAGCGAGTGGAATTTATACGACCTTCTTGAAGACTTTTGTAGGGTAAAAAACATTCCCCGGGGGCCATTTTTATTAACAGAGAAAGATGCCCAATGGTATAAATTCTGGAAATCCGGTAAAGGGAGCCATGATCATAAATACGATAAAATTGAACATGTCCTGAGCAGCTTCCCTAACCTTCCATTTATCCTCATTGGAGATTCCGGTCAGCGTGATGCAGAAATATATGCTGATATCGCCAATAAATACCCTACAAGAATTCAGGCCATCTACATCCGAGATGTGGCCGGCAACAAGAAAAATCGAAAGGTTCAGGATTTAGCCATTCAAATTAACAGCATGAATATCGGAATGCTACTGGTTAAAACTACGTATGAGGCAGCAATTCATGCATCACAACATGGCTTTATTGTAGAAGATGCTTTATTGGGAATTAAGCAGGACGTTAAACAAGACCAGGAAGCGCCTACCGAATGGGAATATGTGACTGAATTTAATGGCTAGTTTTTATCTATCGCTGCTTTCTATTGCTGTAAGACAAAATAAAAGGTAGCCATACTATGGTTCACCTCTACCTCCTGGCAAATACCATTTTTGTAGCTGTAATAATTCTTTTTACCGCTTGGCAAATGCAACTCATATTTATGGTTAGCTACTTTCTTTATTTTACAGAACTCTCCGTATCGTTCTGAAAATACCTCAGTAATATCCGAGGGTTCATGAAAATATAGATTGGCCATAGCATAAGTTACTTTTTTGTTCAACCTGCTGGAAACATCATCAATTTTCATATCATAACCATCACCTTTGCGGGTGATAGCTGAAGTAGACCGAACTTTATCATTAACTTTATTTTGAGTCTTTGAACTTACGAGGGTGCCTCCTCGAAACCGGTTTTCAAAAGAATAGTCGCTGCTGAAGCGCATTAAAAACCGAAAAGAAGCTTCAGAAGTAATTATATACAATTCGCTCGATTGATTGATATCATAATTGGCATCCAAATAACCAATAGAGTCATTTTTATACACAATGTTGTATATCAGGTTCGTGGTCTGCTTTTGGTCTGCTTCCGAAGCAAATTCCGAAAACAGTAGAAAAAATGAGCAAATCGTAAAAATCATAAAAATGGAGCGAACAGGTTAAAAAGGTTTAATTATTCAATAAGCAATAATACCACCTAAAACAGAAAACAGCCAAATATATTGGTATTACTTAGCGTATTAAATTGCTAAGGCTTACAGGTTAATGCTCATAATGCATCTTGATTGTCATTCCGCCGTCAATAACAAAGTTTTGGCCTGTTACAAACCCAGCCTTCTCCGAGCACAAATACAGGGCAGCCGCTGCAATGTCTTCCGGCACTCCCACTCTGCCGACGGGATGCTGCTCTTTATCAATCTTGCGATGGTCAATGGCCACATTGCTACCCGGTTTTTGCCGGTCGCGTACCTCAATCCAACCCGGACTGATGGCATTGACGCGAATGCCCGTATTGCTTAAGCTCACCGCAAGCGCATGGGTCAATGCCACAATACCTCCCTTGGATGCTGCATAAGCTTCACTTCCAGGCTCAGACATCAGCGCCCGGGTTGAGGCCATATTCACGATTGCACCGCCCCCTGCAGCTTTTAAAAGTGGCATGGCAGCAAGGCAACAACGCATGGTCCCGTTCAGGTTAATGTCCAGCACTTTCTCGAAAGCGGCCATCGTCAGCGATTCCAGCGATTTGAACCAGCTTACACCGGCATTGTTAACAACAGCTTTCAAGGGATATTCCAGCTTTTTCACTTTCTCAAATAGCGCGATCACTTCGTCATTGAAAGCGATATCGCAGCGGTAAAAGCGTACATTGAGTCCTTTTTCCCGTAGTGCATATTCCAGTGCAATACCAGCATCTTCATCTTTATCTGCCATGACAACAAAAGCACCGGCCTCCGCAAAGGCCTGAGAGAGTCCACTACCGATGCCTTGGGCCCCTCCGGTAATGACTACAGTAGTATTTTTATAGTTTTCCATAATTATGGGTAACACGTTTTTTGTTCAGGTGTTTTACTGATAATTTGCTCCAATATTTATTAAGAAGACATTTTATTAGGGAGACATGAAGATTGGTATACTTTCCGACACGCACGGCTATCTGGATGAAAAAGTATTCAAATATTTTGAGCACTGTGACGAAATCTGGCATGCCGGCGATATTGGTACGGTAGAAATTTTAGAAGCGTTACATCAATTCAAGCCTATGAGGGCAGTTTATGGCAATATTGATGGTCAGGAGCTGAGAACATTATGCCCTGAACATACGCGTTTTCACTGTGAGGAGCTTAAAGTATGGATGACACATATCGGTGGCAAACCGCCAAGATATCAGCCCGAAATCAGAAAAGGTTTGGTGAAGCATCGCCCAGATATCTTTGTTTGTGGCCATTCTCACATTTTGATGATCAAAACAGATACCACCCATAATAATGTACTTTACATCAATCCGGGCGCTGCGGGCAAAAATGGTTTTCACAAAATCAAAACGCTGGTACGCTTTGAGGTCAGCGGCAAAAAGATCAGTGACATGCAAGTCATAGAATTAGGGAAGCGGGCATAAAAAAAGGCAAAATCTGTTGAGATTTTGCCCTTTACTATAGCTAATAAATATTATAGATGCTATTCAGCCATATCAGCTGATTTTTTACCTTTATTGGCAGCAAATTCCTTTTTAATGGCTTCAACATCTACTTCCTTAATAACAGGCTTAGCGTTCAATTGCTGAATTTTGTTCAATCTTCTTTTGGCAACAAGCTTGTTGCGCAATTCTTTTCTTTTTAGTCTGGTTACAGCCATGATTCAATAATTTTTGTAAACGGAATGCAAATTTAATGAAAAAGCCTTAAAAACATAAGGATCATCGAAAATATTAACAATTAAAGTTATGTATACCATCATGGGGATTAATAAGCAGGCTATTTGCGGCTGTACTATCTAAAAGCGTCAGGATAATTCTCGCGGAAGCTATCTTATTTTTCCAATTTTTGTAGCTTTGCCGAGACATTTTCATGGAAGAATTGTTGCATGCGGATTTTAATCTTCTGCACTATCGGCAATGTCCTCCAATGAATTTTGAAAAACACCTGATTCCATGAGCAAACAAAAACCAGCAATTCCCAAAGGCACACGAGATTTCGGTCCTGTAGAAATGGGCAAAAGAAATTTTCTCTTAAATACCATTCGTGGCACTTTTCAAAAGTTTGGCTATATGCCTTTGGAAACCCCGAGCATGGAAAATCTTTCAGTGCTCACCGGAAAATACGGAGATGAAGGCGACCAGCTACTATACAAAATTGTCAACAGTGGCGACTTTCTCAAGAAGACCACCTCGGAAGATTATGCCCAGGGTGCTGCCAGCATGCTGCCCAAAATTGCTGAAAAGGGATTGCGCTACGACCTCACCGTGCCCTTTGCCAGGTATGTGGTCATGAACAGGCACGAGCTCAACCTGCCCTTCAAACGCTTCCAAATGCAGCCAGTTTGGAGAGCCGATCGACCTCAAAAAGGTCGGTACCGTGAATTTTTGCAATGTGATGCCGACGTTGTGGGCACCAGTTCTCTGCTCTGCGAAGCGGAAATTGTGATGATGATCAATGAGACATTTGAAAAGCTGGGTATCAAAAATTTCAGCATTCACCTGAACCATAGAAAGGTCCTTTCAGGCATAACGCAGGTAATTGGTGCTAAAGGCAAAGAAACAGCATTCTGTGTGGCCATCGATAAAATAGATAAAATCGGTAAGGAAGGTGTTGAAAATGAGCTTCGTAATAATGATTTCTCAGAGGATGCCATTCAGCAGCTTCAGCCTTTGCTGACACTTGAAGGCGATAATAACCAAAAACTGATTGCATTAAAATCTCTTCTGAATAGCTCCGAAATTGGCAAAACCGGCATTGAGGAGCTGGAGCAGGTAATGCAAATGGTAAATGGCTTCGGACTGCAAGCACATCATGTGGTTTATGATCTTACCCTGGCCCGCGGACTGAGCTATTATACTGGCGCCATTTTCGAGGTAAAAATCGATAATACTGGTGTAGGAAGTGTTAGCGGCGGCGGCAGATATGACGACCTTACCGGCGTTTTTGGTTTACCGGATCTCACTGGCGTTGGCTTCTCATTTGGAGTCGATCGCCTGTATGATGCCATGGAAGCGCTTGGTCTTTTCCCGGAAAGCAGCCAGGCGGTTACAACCGTTTTGCTTTGTCCTTTTGATGAAACGGCCATGTTTCATGCCTTGCCCATTCTCGGCAAATTGCGCGAAGCAGACATTCCCTCAGAGCTATTTCCTGAACCGGCAAAAATGAAGAAACAGCTCAACTATGCCAATAAGAAGGCGATACCCTTTGTAATTATTATCGGGTCTGAGGAAA
>JBGSXH010000312.1:0-3008 GCA_041751515.1 Cyclobacteriaceae bacterium
ACTCTCCGCCATTGTCCACCGTGACAAAGCCTATGACTGGGGAAAACGTTTGTGCGAAAAGCTAAAGGAATTAATTCCGCGACAAATGTTTGAAATTGCGGTGCAGGCTTCTATAGGAACTAAAATTATCGCCAGAGAAACAGTAAAAGCCATGCGAAAAAACGTATTGGCCAAGTGTTATGGTGGTGATATTTCCAGAAAGCGCAAATTGTTAGAGAAGCAGAAAAAAGGTAAAAAGCGTATGCGCCAGGTAGGTAACGTGGAGATTCCGCAGGAGGCCTTTATGGCAGTGCTTAAACTTGATTAATAGTATATTAAAATTATGGCGGTAATTCTTGATGGGAAGAAGACATCCCAGGTTGTTAAAAATGATATTGCAGAACGCGTTGAAGTCATTAAGAAAAAAGGCGGTAAAATCCCGCATCTGGCAGCAATATTAGTTGGGGAGGATGGTGCAAGCCAGACCTATGTTAATAGTAAAGTGAAATCATGCCATGAAGTGGGTTTTAAGTCTACCTTGCTCCGGTTTGATGCCGACATTTCTGAAATAGCCCTGCTGGATGAAATTGAACGAGTTAACAATGATGATGATATAGATGGTCTTATCGTACAGTTGCCGCTTCCAGTGCAAATCTCTGTGCAAAAGGTGACTGACAAAATTCGTCCTGAGAAGGATGTTGATGGTTTTCATCCAATCAATGTGGGAAGAATGGCTAAAAATCTTCCTGCTTACATATCAGCGACACCTTATGGTATTTTGCAGCTACTTGATCAATACAAAGTGCCAACAGAAGGCAAGCACTGTGTCGTAATTGGTAGAAGCGATATTGTAGGCTCACCGATGAGCATTTTGATGGCCAGGAATACCTACCCGGGGAACGCGACCGTGACGCTTTGCCATAGCCGCACCCAAAACCTTCACGATTATACCAAAACAGCCGATATCTTGATTGTGGCACTTGGTCGTCCGGGGTATATTACTGCAGACATGGTCAAAGAAGGAGCGGTAATTATCGATGTGGGTATCACCAGAGTAGAAGATAGTAGCAAAAAAGCTGGCTATCGCCTGCGTGGTGACGTTGACTTTGAAGGTGTAAGTAAGAAGGCAGGGTACATTACGCCGGTTCCAGGTGGCGTAGGGCCCATGACCATAGCATCACTTTTGTGGAATACTTTGCAGTCTGCTCAAAAGGCGGTATTTCAGGATTGAATGATTTCTGCAGGATAGTTGTTGCAGATATCAAAATAGAAGAAAATGGAAGTTTTAACAGCATCGACGAAAGAAGATATAGCAAAAGGATTGAAGCTTCCGCTTATGGAGGCTTTTTATACTTTACAGGGAGAAGGTATGCACCAGGGAAAGGCAGCTTATTTCATACGATTGGGGGGGTGTGATGTTGGTTGTGTGTGGTGTGATGTCAAAGAGTCCTGGGATGCTGCGGCGCATCCTATCATCGATATCACTGAGATGGTGAGCGAAGCTAAAAAATTTCCTGGCCGGCTGGTAGTGATAACAGGGGGGGAACCGCTGATGTACAATCTTGATCCGCTTTGTGCTGCTTTGCGGGAAGCAGGCTTTAAAACTAACATTGAAACTTCTGGTGCGCATCCACTAAGTGGGCAGTGGGACTGGATATGCTTTTCTCCCAAGAAATTTAAAGCTCCTTTGCCCGAAATTTACAAGGCTGCTCACGAGCTAAAAGTCATCATTTTTAACAGAAGCGATTTTCGTTGGGCAGAATCTTTCGCAGAGGAGGTCAATGAAGACTGTGCCCTGTTATTGCAGCCGGAATGGGACAAACACCAACAAATGTTGCCATTGATGATTGATTACGTTAAAGAAAATCCCAAATGGGGCATTTCATTGCAAACCCATAAATTTATGGACATTCCGTAAAGTGTCAGCGCTGGTGGTTGGCTGTATTGATGTCCACACAGCCCCTAACGTAGGTCGGCCTCTCTTCCGTACTTTAGTCACAAATCCATTGCATTTTTTATTGCAGAAAGTTTCTGTGCAGTCTAGCTCCGTAGGAGCCCACTGTCTGTAGCACATCCAATACAAATAATAGAATTAGCTCCATTGGAGCGACCTGAACATTTATGAATCTTGGGAAGCAAAAACAGGTCGCCCCCACGGGGCTAGTTTATTGTGTTGAAAATGTGCTACAAACAGAAAACCCCTACCGGGGTTAGTTTACCTGCAATTGCATTTCTTTCATTTTCGTAGGTTGGGTCCAAAATGATCCATAAAAGCATCGTGCTGGATCTGCCGACATTTAATAGGTTTTTACGAGAATCCGTGAGCCGGAAAGATTCTATCCGACAATCTTAAATGCAGATAAGCTTCGAATGGATTAACGGTTATTGGAGCTCTCAACGCATAATGAATTTTTTATTGCAGAAAGTTGCTGTACAGTCTAGCTCCGTACTAGTCCACTGTTTGTAGCTATTTAATACAGATGAGAAAGTTAGCTCCATAGGAGCGACCTGAAACCATGCTGCAATTGTCGCTAACTTCTGACAATATGCCGAGACGATTTTCATACGTAGGCATAATAATCACATAAAAAATACTTTAATTAGATTGGAAACCTTTTCATATTAGATGAATGGATTACAATTATTAAAAGTTAATTATGGTCATACGTATAATCTTGTTTTTTTGCATCTTTTGGATTGGTGATTTTACAATTGGGCTGGCACAGCAGTTATCTTCTCAAAATAAAAAAGCCATTAAGTTCTTTCAGGAAGCTGATAACCATTTTGTCAGACAACAATATGAGGCCGCCATTGCAGGCTATCAAAAAGCAATCGGTAAGGATAAAAATTTTCTGGAAGCCCATCATCGCCTGGCGAACAGTCATCTCAATCTGGGACAGGAACCGGAAGCTATAGCTGCGTTAAAAACATTGACTACTATTGCTGAAGCTACACCTCATTTTCCTGAGATTCTCATCCAGCTCACTGACCTGCTCTTGAGGCAGGGTAATTATAATGAGGCCAGGGAA
>JBGSXH010000313.1:0-5384 GCA_041751515.1 Cyclobacteriaceae bacterium
GGGTACCCCCCGGAAGGGTGGAGACAGAGTTGAGCTAACACTCCCAATACTAAAGGCTCGCTTTTTCAAGTGCTTACAATTGGAAGAACAAATGGCCGTGACTTTACTTATAAGAGCGTCTGAGACTGAAAATCAACGAAAAAAGCTAAGTGTATCAGATATATCATCTTAATAGCATTACAAACTCAATACTACTACAAATAAAAAAAAGTGCCATTATGCTCTTGTAGCTGTAAGATAAAGGTATTCGACGCATAATATAAACTATAGACTACCTAACAAAAATATGGTTGCCTTGCTATGGCATCTATATGAGAAATTGAAAGGTAACCATTAGATACCGGTACATTTTGTATAATTTAGCTGATTATCTTCGAAAATTTAGTAACCATTAATGTACTAAATTGATTACGATTTGTCATAAAGTCAAAGTTGAGCCCTTCTATTAGATGGTTTTGTCACCTTCTGTAAAGCTATCATTCATAAGATTACGACAAATTCCTTACAGGCTATATTAAAAATGATTGCCAACAAGTTGCTTATTGATTTTAAAAGGCCAGGACGTGGACAGACGGCTATTATCAAACTAAAGTCCTTTCGAAAATTTTTACCAAAATACTTGCTTCCAAACAATTATTTATTCCTGTGAGCCTAGTATAAGATAAATTCATTGAGAAATACTTGTGTGGCTTACAGGAGTTTACAAATATTCAGCCATGCTGTTTTTTACTGGTAATCGAATTTCGTCTTAAATATATTTCTACTAATAGTGTGAAAAATAGTGCAGGACACAATAATAATCATTGCTTATATATGGCACGTTAGCTCTGGGGAAATCATTTATGTGCTTCTAGCCTATACGGAATTCCGTCGAAATTTGCTGTAGTAAAATGCATTTGCTTACCTGATAGTCCCCTGTTTTAATTCGGTTTTAATATCATTCTCTCTATCAAAATCAGTGATGTAAGCTGTACAACATAAGCTTAATGCACTTAAGGTACCTCAAGGGTATGTTTGTCTTAATCATTTTTCAACATCACACACAAACACACAGGTACAGGTATGAAAGAAAGATTTACTTCACTTCTCTTAGCAAAAGCTATACAAAGAGAAACTGAGCTGATGGGCGTACTACGGTATTTCAGTGCATTGTTAATTCTCGTCGCATTTTTAGGTTCAGGTCATGCAATTGCAAAAAACTGGCACGTGAAACCAAATGGCAGATTTGATGGTTCAGGCACTATCAATGATCCGTGGGACTTTAGAAAAGCTTGTTCGGATAACAAATTTGCTACCCGGCCAAGTCCGGTTCAGCCGGGTGATACAATTTTCATGCATGAGGGCATCTATAAAGGCACCAACTGGATGCAGTTATATGGAACAAGAAACAATCCTATTGTCGTAATGCCGTATAAAAATGCTCGTGTTCGTATTGATATTAATGAGAATCCATATACAGACCAGCCGGGGTTAAGAGTAAGTGGGGATTACATATATGTAATAGGACTTGAGTTTTATTGTTCTAATACAGGAAGCAGAGTGTCCTCTCAACCAGGTAGTCGTATTACAGATATTGTCAGTAAGAATACTGTAGAACTACAGGCAACTAATAGTAAACTAATCGATTTAATTATAAGAAATGCTACTGGAGGTGGTATCTTAACAGGGAATGGTGCACACAATTCCGAAATTTACGGCTGTATCATATACAATACAGGATGGGACGGTCCAGACAGAGGTCATGGTCATGCTATGTATCTCAGAAACGACAATAGTAACGCTAAAAAGATAATTGAAAACAACATTACCTTCAATATGTTTGGCAGAGGTATCTCTGGCTATGGGGATATTGAAGGATTTGATGTAAAATATAATATTAGTTTTGGAAACGGTTCCTCATCTCAGCACGGAGAAGACAATAATATATTTTTCGGAGGTAGTGGCCGCTCTAAGATAATTGACCACCTAACTGTTGCTGATAATGCCACTTATCATTCAGGAAGCGGTGGAAATGTTAGATTAGGATATTTAGGTACAAATAAAAGTGCTACAGTAAGAAACAATCATTTCGTTGGCGGCTGGCAACTGAGAACGGGTGAATTTGATGAATTAAGATTAGAAAATAACGAAACTAATTTAACAAATACAGTCAAAATTTACCCAAATAAGTATACAAAAGGCAAAGCACATATAGCTGTATATAATAAAGACAAAAAGAATACCGTATCGGTTGATTTATCCGGCTTTGTAAGTCGTGGATCTACATATACCATTAAGGATGCTCAAAATCTTTATGGAAAAACATTATCAGAAGGCACATACAACGGTGGGACAGTAGATATACCACTCAACAACACCACTATTGATCAGCATCCTAATAAAACAAATGTAATTGTAAAGCACACCCCAATTGAGTTCAATGCCTTTGTTATCACCAGCGACTCTGATGGAAAAGAAGGAACAGTAACTTACAACCCTCCTACCGTAAACAATATCGCCGATCAGCCAGCAATTGACATCAATAGTGCAAGACAGGAAGTGAGCCTGACAGGTATAGGCAGCGGTAGTGATCTTGGCAACCAAATAAGCGTTTCTGCGAAATCCAATAACAATAATCTTATAACAAATCTCTCTGTTCGTTACAATCATCCTGATAAAACGGCAGTATTATCTTATGTTCCTGGAAAAGACGTTCATGGTGCTGGAAGCATTACAGTGACGGTTAACAATGGTAACCCTCAAAGAAACACCATTGAGCGATCTTTTAATATTACAGTGAATAAGCCTGTCCAGGAAGACAGGCCTGCTGCTCCGGTAGAGGAGAAAGAAGAAGATAATGAGGAAGAAGAGCAGCAAGAAGAAAGTAAACCTGTCAGTAGCGAACCGGCTACTATTCAGGGTCTATATTTGGTGAATTCAACTACCAATGAGGTTATTCTGGAACTAACCAATAATATGACCATCAAGGAAGACGATCTGCCAGTGGGTTTGGACAAGTTAAACATTCAGGCCAAAGTGAATGATGACGGCCTGGCCGGTAGTGTAAGATGGGCTTTCAATGACAGAACAACTACCTACCGAATTGATAATAGCCAACCATTTAGCATTGGTGGAAATACGGGAGATGATTTCCTCGACTGGCATCTGGAAGCGGGTACTCATAGAATTGATGCAAGGGCACATACAGAAGCTGACGCTCGAGGAAACCAGGGACATACCAGGACAATTCACATCACAGTGGTAACTAAAACTGAGGTCGTAGAGGAAGCTCCTGAAGAGAAAGAAGAGGCGCCAGTTGAGGAAAAGGAAAAAGAGGAAGAGGAAGAGAATGAGACTCCAGCTGAAGAAGAAGAAAAAGTACCGGTAGCTCAAGGACCTGCTACTATCCAGGGCTTGTATCTGGTAAATGCTTTGACCAATGAGGTGATTTTTGAGTTAACTAATAACATGACCATCAAGGAGGAAGATCTTCAAGTGGGTATGGACAAGTTAAACATACAGGCCAGAGTGAATGATGATGGTCTGGCCGGTAGCATAAGATGGGCGTTCAATGACAGAACAACTACCTACCGAATTGATAATAGCCAACCATTTAGTATTGGTGGAAATACGGGAGATGATTTCCATGACTGGCATCTGGAAGTGGGTACGCACAGGATTGATGCAAGAGCACATACAGAAGCTGACGCTCAAGGAGACCAGGGACATACAATAACGATTCACATTACAGTGGTAGCCAAACCTGAGGTTATTGAGGAAGAGCCTGAAGAAGTTATAGAAGTTCCAATACCAATTGAAGAGATTGAAGAAGTAGAACCAGTCGAAGAAGAGTTAGAACCGGTTGAAGAAGAAGTTGCTCCCGCCGCTATCGCATCCATAGAGGAGTTCCATTTGATTAATGCAATAACAAACAGAAGAATACGATCACTAGCAGATGGAGATACTATTTTCTCGACTCTTATTCCAGTAAGATTAAACCAGCTGAATATTGAAGCCACAACTACTGAGGGGGTTATAAGTACTGTACAATTCGGGTACAATGATAATGAGCAATACAGTGAAGCTGAAACTGCTCCATATGCAATAGGTGGCGCCAGAGGGAATAATTACAACTTGTGGAGAGAATTGCGCGATCATGGCTGGCACGAAATAAGTGCAACTGTCTCCTATACTAGTGACGATGAAGTACTAAGCAGTGAGACAGTAACCATTAGCATATACGTTGCAGATGAAAGCATGAGAGCACCCATTGTCTCATCATTTCAGAAAAGTACTTTTGCTTTGAAAGCACTTAATTTCTCTGATGAAGAATTTAGTCTAGCCTTTGAGGATGAAAGTGGAAATGATCTACAGCGCATTAAGGTGATGCATTTGCCATCGAAAGGTCAGCTGTTCTTCAAAGATTTTGAAGTGTTCGAAGGCGAAGAAATTGATGTGAATGACATTGATCAACTGAGCTATCTTCCTGGGAATGAATTTGAGCTGGATGCATTCTCTTACCGTGGTTCAAATGGGGCATCCTGGTCAGAAAATGAAGCTGATGTCAGTATTATCAAAGACACGCCAACATTCGAACTGGTGGAGTTTTATCCAAATCCAGTAACAGATCACGTGAAAGTTCGCTTTGAGTCTTTTGAAACGGAAAAAGTCAAAGTGCAGGTGCATAATCTTAATGGTCAACTGATGGACACTTTTGAGTCAGATGCAAATGACGGCTTTAACGAGATTGAAATCGTTACCTCGCACCTGATTAACGGCATGTACATCGTTAGTATGCACAACCGCTACCATAACTTCCATTTCAGAATTGTGAAATAGCTAAACATGGTTATAAACTGATCGAAAAGGCTGCTATATTCATGGCAGCCTTTTTCTTTTCGTATCTGCTAACAATTGGCAGAACATCAGGTTATACAGCAAAATACACGTTCACTCATTCAGCAAATAGAATTATGAAAGCAATCTGGCAAAACGAAACCATCGCGGAAAGTACTGAAACTATCATCGTAGAAGGCAATCACTATTTTCCTCCAAAATCAGTTCACACAAATTTCCTTAAAGAAAGCAAGAAGGAGACTGTCTGCCCATGGAAAGGCACTGCCTCTTATTATTCAGTTGATGTAAACGGAAATGTTTTGGAAGATGCCGCATGGTACTACCCTACGCCCAAAGATAAAGCAGAAAATATAAAAGGTTATGTGGCATTTTGGAAAGGCGTAAAAGTCACTGAGTAATATGAGCGATAAGATAAAGCCAGCCTTCTATGATTACATTGTTATTGGCACCGGTCAGGGAGGCCTGCCTTTAGCCAAAAAGCTTGCAGATAATGGTCATTATGTTGCCATCATCGAAAGAAACAAGGTTGGTGGAAGTTGTATCAATTT
>JBGSXH010000314.1:0-4737 GCA_041751515.1 Cyclobacteriaceae bacterium
TTTGACCCCATGCTTTCCCAAAAATACAATGGGCTGGATCAGGAGATTTTTACGATCCATATTGAGCCGGAGCCTGTACTGCCGGTCACGGATATTGCCGCTTATAATCAACAGGAAGGACTGTCACTGAGTGAAGAAGAAGTGGCCTATTTGAATGATATGGCCGAACGCATAGGCAGACCGCTTACGGACTCTGAGGTGTTTGGTTTTTCACAGGTGAATTCAGAGCATTGTCGGCATAAAATTTTCAATGGTAAATTTGTTATTGATGGCGTAGAAAAGGAAAGTTCGCTTTTCAAACTCATCCGCAAGACTTCAGAAGCCAATCCGAATGATATAGTTTCTGCTTATAAAGACAATGTGGCCTTTATCAAAGGGCCGGTGGTGCAGCAGTTTGCACCTTTTCGGGCAGATGTGCCTGACTTTTACAAGCTCAGCGATTTTGAATCGGTTATTTCCATCAAAGCGGAAACACATAATTTCCCAACAACGGTCGAACCATTTAACGGGGCTGCCACAGGCTCCGGTGGTGAGATCAGAGACCGGCTTGCTGGGGGGCAGGGTTCGCTGCCTTTGGCGGGTACCGCTGTGTATATGACAGCGCTGTCGCGACTGGAAAAAGACCGTCCCTGGGAACAGGCCACGCAGGAAAGAAAATGGCTTTATCAGACACCGATGGACATCCTCATCAAAGCCTCCAATGGTGCGACAGATTTTGGCAATAAATTCGGTCAGCCTTTGATCACCGGTTCGGTTTTGACTTTTGAATACGATGAAAAGGCAGACAACATCGAAGCGCCCAGAAAGCTGGGTTATGATAAAGTAATTATGCTGGCCGGCGGTGTTGGCTATGGTAAAGCGAGCCAGGCGCAGAAAGCGCAGCCGCAGCAGGGCGATAAAATTGTCATCCTCGGGGGCGAGAATTACCGCATCGGTATGGGCGGTGCAGCGGTATCATCTGCTGATACCGGTCAGCATGGGACCGGCATTGAGCTAAATGCTGTGCAGCGTTCAAATCCGGAGATGCAAAAACGTGCGGCAAATGCCATTCGCGGCATGGTGGAGAGTGAACATAATGCCATCGTTTCGATCCACGACCACGGTGCCGGCGGACATTTGAACTGCCTTTCGGAACTGGTGGAAGACACTGGTGGCAAAATAGACCTGGACAAACTGCCGGTGGGTGACCCTACCCTTTCGGCCAAGGAAATTATCGGTAATGAATCACAGGAACGCATGGGACTGGTGATCGGTGCACAGGACGTCGATACGCTGCAAAAGATCGCTGAGCGTGAACGTGCGCCAATGTATACGGTAGGTAATGTGACCGGCGACCAGCGCTTTACTTTTCAGTCCTCCTCCAACGGGCAGAAGCCCATGGACCTGGCGCTGAGCGATATGTTTGGCAGCTCTCCCAAAGTAGTGATGACGGACAATGCCGTGAATCGTGCCTATCAGGCCTTAAGTTATGATAAAACGCAGCTTCCTGCCTACCTGGAACAGGTGCTGCAACTGGAAGCTGTGGCTTGCAAAGATTGGTTAACAAACAAAGTAGACCGTTGCGTTGGTGGTCGGGTGGCCAAACAACAATGTGCAGGTCCTTTGCAATTGCCGCTCAACAATTGCGGTGTCATGGCGCTGGATTTCCAGGGTAAAGAAGGCGTGGCCACCTCCGTGGGTCATGCACCGATCTCTGCGCTGATCGATCCGGCTGCGGGCAGTCGCAATGCCATTGGCGAGTCACTTTCCAATATTGTCTGGGCGCCAATGAAAGACGGCTTACAAAGCGTATCGCTTTCAGCTAACTGGATGTGGGCCGCAAAAAATGCTGGCGAAGATGCCCGTTTATACAGTGCAGTGGAAGCCTGCTCCGATTTTGCGATTGCGCTGGGAATCAATATTCCGACCGGAAAGGATTCGCTTTCCATGAAGCAAAAATACAAAGATGAAGAGGTGATCGCGCCCGGCACGGTGATCATTTCTGCCGCTGGGAATTGCAGCAATGTACGCGCTGTGGTGGAGCCTGTTTTGCAAAAAGATGGAGGCAATATCTATTATATCAATCTTTCGAATGATGCGTACAAACTGGGCGGTTCTTCTTTTGCGCAGGTCGTTAATAAAATCGGCAATGAAACGCCTGATATTACTGATGCTAAGCTCTTTAAGAATGCATTCAATACTTTGCAGCAGCTCATCAAGGAAAATAAAATACAGGCAGGGCACGACATCGGCAGCGGTGGACTGATTACCACCTTGCTGGAAATGTGTTTTGCCGACAATCAGTTGGGTGCTACTATCGACCTGAGTTCTTTGGATGAAGCGGACAGCATAAAAGTGCTGTTTGCTGAAAACATAGGCCTGGTTTTTCAGGCTGATGCGAGCGCAGAAGCTCTATTGGAAGCCAATGAGGTGCCATATCATAAAATAGGTGCTGTTAGCAATACAGCTACCCTGGAGCTGAAAAACGGCACAGATGCTTACAGCTTTGATATTGCACAATTAAGAGATACCTGGTTCAAAACCTCGTATCTGCTGGACATCCGACAAAGCGGTGCGAAGAATGCCAAAGAGCGATTTGATAACTATAAAAATCAGGCACTTGCTTACAAATTTCCTGAAGGTTTTGATGGCAAATTACCGCAAATAGACCCTTCCAAACCAAGGCCGAAAGCAGCGATCATTCGTGAAAAAGGCAGTAACTCTGAGCGCGAAATGGCCAATGCCATGTACCTGGCCGGCTTCGACGTGAAAGACGTGCATATGACCGACCTGATCTCTGGTAGGGAAACTTTGGAAGACATTCAGTTTATAGGCGCTGTTGGCGGTTTCTCCAATTCCGATGTGCTCGGTTCTGCCAAAGGCTGGGCCGGAGCATTTATGTATAATGAGAAAGCCAAAACTGCACTAGAAAACTTCTTCAAGCGTGAAGACACACTTTCGGTAGGTATTTGCAATGGCTGCCAGCTGTTCATCGAGCTGGGGCTCATCAATATTGACCACGATAAAAAGCCGAAAATGCTGCATAATGCTAGCGAAAAGCACGAAAGCATTTTCACCTCGCTGACCATCAGCGAAAACAAATCGGTGATGCTTTCCAGTTTGGCTGGTAGCACACTAGGTGTTTGGGTTTCACATGGTGAAGGCCGGTTCAGCATGCCGCAGACCGAAGATACCTACCAGATTGTGGCCAAGTACGCTTTTGAAAACTACCCCGCTTGTCCGAACGGTTCTGACTTCAATACGGCCATGCTATGCGATGATACCGGCCGGCATTTGGTCATGATGCCACATATCGAGCGTTCGCTCCTGCAATGGCAATGGGCACATTACCCCAAAGGTCGACAAGATGAAGTTTCTCCTTGGATGGAAGCTTTTGTAAACGCCAGAAAATGGTTGGAAAGTGAAGGTAAGTAGGCTTTGTTTGACTTGAAGATGATATATAGAATGACCGAAACTTGCGCTAACCAAAGCTGTTTCGGTTATTTTTTTTAGTATACTTGATGGGAATGATGAAAAAAATAATTTCGAGCTTGATCATCATCGGATGTATGCAAGCGAATATCAGTTACGCTCAAATTGATGCTTATTTAAAATCTGTTAAGGAGCATACCATTCAATCTAAATCCTTAAGTGAAGTTAGAGACTACTGGGTGGGATTGCCACGGAACTACGATACATCAAAGCAATATCCGGTGATTTATGTATTGGATGCCGAATGGCATTTTGACTTAATACTTGCCATTGTCAATGATTACTCCGCACTTAAAATTATTCCACAGCATATTATTGTAGGCGTTCCCAATGTTGAATGGGAGTTTAAAAGAGGTATAGATTTGACATTTAGCCATACTGAGATAGAATTTGATGGTGAAATAATGGACTCTACATTATACAATAGCACTAATTCGGGGGGTGGTTTATATTTTTTCGAATATTTGAATAATGAATTGATAAATGATGTTGATCAAAAGTATGCGACCAATGATCATAATGTTTTAGTGGGACATTCCTATGGAGGCTATTTTGGAAGTTATATTCTGCCAATGGCACATAAATTCAGTGCTTTTCAGATTTACGATCCTAGCATCTGGTACAGTGATGGTGAAGTGATCAAAAATATAGTAGAGAAATTACCTGCTGACTACAAAACTGATTTTTTCATATCGTACCAATTAGACCCTGATTTTCATGCAAGCAAAATCAAAGATTTGATTGAAGTAATGGGAGCTTACCCAAACATTAAGCTGGTATCTAAAGCCTATCCTGAGGAAACGCGCGAATCTCTTTATGTCTTTAGCTTTCTGCAAGGAATTAAAAGTATATACACCAAAAGTGAAGATGATCTTGCTGAATAAGAATATAGCGTGTTTTGCCGTAATTGCTTGGCTGTTTTTAAGCTTTAATAGTGGTTCAGCCCAAACTATAAGCGATACAATTATAGAGGAGATTAACAGAAGAGTTGAAGCTCAAATTAATCCTGGTGTAGCTATTGCTGTACTACAGCCTGATGGAATAGTCCAATACTACAATTTTGGAATGATGGATATTGATGGAGAGCAAGAAGTAGATGAGCACACTGTTTTTGAAATTGGCTCCATCACTAAAACTTTTACAGCGGCAATTTTACAGCACCATCAAGACAAAATTGACCTTCAGTCGTCTTTGTTAGAGTACCTTCCGTCTGTAAAAAACGATAAATTAGCTGCTGTGAAGGTAGCAGATTTATTGAATCACACT
>JBGSXH010000315.1:0-5420 GCA_041751515.1 Cyclobacteriaceae bacterium
ACATTGGAGTAATACTATTTTATCAATTGCATATACAAACCGTACGCTAATGAGTGCCAAAATATGCGTTTAAAGCCATTCCAGGGCAATAGAAACATTTTATCCCTATATCGGATACATTTTGTACTCCTAATTTTCAAAAACCTTATCGATATTGTACACCACAAACGATGTAGATAGACTATCAAACGTTTGCGTGATTTTGAATGCTAAATTAATTGTGGATGTATGAAAACAACTATAAATGATCTAATCAATGTAAATCAAAAGCAAATTCTTAAGCGGTTCCGAATTTCTCATTATCAAAATTAACTCTATGAAAAAACTATTACTTATTTGCATGCTCATCGGGTGGCTCCTGCCCGAAGCATTCGCCCAGGGACAAGTGACCGGTAAGGTCGTTGATTCCGAAGAAGGAGCGGGTATACCGGGTGTAAACGTTCGAATTAAAAATACTACCACTGGGGTAGTAACAGATCTGGATGGCAACTACTCCATTAATGTTCCTGGTCCCGATGCTGTACTTTCATTCTCATTTATTGGTTATATACTTGAGGAAATTGAAGTCGGTAACCGTTCTACCTTAAATGTTTCGCTAACGGCAGATTTGCAGCAGTTAGACGAAGTGATTGTGGTAGGTTATGGTACACAAAAGAAAAGTGACATCACCGGAGCAGTATCTTCTATTTCCGGGGAAAAGATGCGAAATACCATCACTACAAGTGCCGACCAGGCTTTGCAAGGTCGTATTCCTGGTGTGCAGGTAACGCAAAACTCCGGAACCCCGGGTGGCGCCACTTCCATTAGGGTAAGGGGTACCAGTTCCATCACAGGATCCAATGAGCCTTTGTATGTTATAGATGGTATACAAGTATCGGGTGAAGGGCAGCGTGCAGCTGGTTTCGACTGGTCCGGTGGTGCTGGTGGACAGCAAAATAACTCAGTGAGTCCATTGGCCTCCATAAGCCCTAATGATATTGAAAGTATTGAAGTTTTAAAAGATGCATCTGCCACGGCCATTTATGGTTCACGGGCAGCAAACGGCGTCGTAATCATCACTACAAAAAGAGGAAAATCCGGTGAGGCCAAAATCTCTTATGACGGGTTTTATTCTTTGCAGCAGGTACCACGCAAGCTCGACATGATGAACCTGCAGGAATATGCTGCTTTTAACACTTCCATTGCCAACCAAACACAAGGCATTGAAGCCAATGAACGCTTTAGAGATCCAAGCTTGTTGGGTCATGGAACAGACTGGCAGGATGCAGTGTTTGAAGTAGCCCCGATTCAGAGCCACCAAATTTCTGTTTCCGGTGGTAGTGAAAAGAGTACCTATGCAATCATGGGTGGTGTTTTCATGCATGATGGTATTGTCACTAATTCCAATTTCGACAGATTTAACATCCGAGCGAACCTTGATAACCAGGTAAAAAGTTGGCTAAAGGTAGGTGCTAATATTGCTTATACTAATACTGACCAAACGATGCCCTTGAGTGATGGTGGCGACGGGGTTATCGCCAATGCTTTGCAAATGCCACCAAGCATTCCGGTAAGAAATATTGACGGTTCATTTGCCGGGCCGCCAGTAGGACAAGGCTCAGCGCAGGTTTCTGCCAATCCGGTTGCACTGGCCAGACAACAGAGCAATACACTGGAACGACAAACTATTATGAGCAATTTCTACATGGATGCTCAGATAATCGAAGGCTTATCATTCAGAACTGAAATAGGTTTTAACAGCCATAACGGCGTGAGTAATTCATTTGTACCTACCTATGACTGGGGTGCGATCAGAAATGACGTAAGTCAGTTATTGCAGAGAAGAGATACTCAATTTGACTATATATTCAAAAACTACTTCACCTATACCAACCAATGGGGAGCTCATGGGCTTACCGCTATGGTAGGTACAGAAGCAGTGAGAGCTGAATATGAAGGATCAGAGCTTTTTAAGATTAATCTGGCTACTAACGACATTATTACGCCAAATCAGGGTGATAATTCTCCAATTCCAACGACAGGTTGGGCGGGTGCTAATTCGTTGAACTCTTATTTCGGTAGAGCTACACACAACTTCGACGAGCGTTTTATTACCACCTTTACACTAAGAGCTGATGGTTCTTCCAGATTTGGTGAAAACTATCGTTGGGGATATTTTCCTTCGGGAGCAGTAGCATGGAGAATTGCCAATGAGCGTTTTATGCCACAAACTGGTGTGCTGTCTGACTTGAAAATCAGAGCCTCGGTGGGTTTAATTGGTAACCAGGCCATTCCTAATTATGCCTTTGGTTCTGCCTTCAATAATATCAATACTGCTTTCGGCATGGGATATATGAACCAGCGATTGGGAAATCCTGACTTAAGATGGGAATCTACCCGCGAAATCAACTTGGGTATAGATGCAGCATTCTTAGACGGCAGAATTAATCTTGCAGCAGACATATATCACCGATATACTGATGACATGTTACTTCAGGTAGCCATACCTAATTATATGGGTGGTGGTGCCGGTGGTATCGGTGCGCCATTCGCCAATGTTGGAAGTGTAGAAAACAGAGGTGTGGAATTAGGTCTTAATACCATCAACGTCAATACTTCCAACTTTACCTGGAGCTCAGACGTCATGTTTACCTTAAACAGAAACCAAATTACCGCACTGGACAGACACTATTACAGAGGACTGTACTGGTATGCAGGTTTTGATGAGGTTACCAGAACCTCCGTAGGGCAGCCGGTAGGTACTTTCTATGGTTACAAAACGGAAGGCATATTTACCAGCCAGGAAGATATTCAAAACCATGCTGTACAGGTAGGTGAGGGCACTAACTTTATTCACGAAAGAGACGGTGTTTGGTTGGGAGACATAAAATTCCAGGATCTCAATGGTGACGGCGTCATCGACTCCAATGACAAAACCGTTATTGGTGATCCTAATCCTGACTTTATTTTCAGCTTAAACAACAGCTTTAATATTGGCCGTTTCGATGCTACTATCTTTTTGCAAGGAGTTTATGGTATAGATGTATTTAACTTTCAGCGCGCAAGAAACGAGCAGATGTTGGGTATATTCGATAACCAGGCAGCCACAGTGGCAAATAGAGCGCAGTATCAGCTGATTGATCCTGCTGCACCTGCTAATATTGAGAATGTTCAGCTGATAAATCCTGACACAGACATGCCTCGTTTTGCGCAACTGAATGTTAACGCCAACGACCGCATGTCAGACCGATGGATTGAAGACGGCTCATTCCTTAGAATCCAAAACATTACCATTGGATACACTTTGCCTAATGCACTGATGGAGCGCATGAGAATCGACAATTTGAGAGTGTATGTGAACGCACAAAACCTGTACACATTCACTAACTATACTGGCTATGATCCGGAAATCGGAGCTTTTGAGCAAGATGCCTTAAGACAAAACATCGATATGGGCCGTATACCGGCGCCAAGAATGATGACTGTTGGTTTACAACTGGGCTTTTAACAAATCAATTGTATCACATTGATATTTAGAAAATCATGAAAAACAAATTTATATATACGCTCGCCTGCACCGTTGCTCTTTCCATTACTTCCTGTAGTAAGGACTTTTTGGAGATCGTACCTTACGACACGCCTACGGTAGATGGCTTTTACAATAGCAGAGATGAAATTCGCAGTGTGACTGCTACTTTATACGGAAGACCCTGGTTTGAATACAACGATAAATTCAGTTGGGCTGCAGGAGATGGCATGGCTGGTGATCTTTTTAACGACTACCAACATGAAGGTCAGCTGTTTTTCTTCCAGTATTCTGACAATAATGACATCATCTCTCAGGGATGGAGAAGTTTGTACAATATTGTGGCTTATTCTAATGCGATCATTAATGACATGCCAAGAGTAGCTGGCGGCAATAATGTTGCGCAGGAAGATATTGACGCAGCATTGGGAGAAGCCAGGTTTACCCGAGCTTATGCCTACTATCTATTAGCTGAATATTGGGATGAGGTGCCGATTATTGAGAATGCAGCAGGACTTATTGCCGCAGACAACATTCAGGTGGAGAAAAATACTACCTCCAGTGTGTATGAGTTCATTATCCGTGATCTGGAATTCGCTGCTGAAAACCTGCCGGCAAGTGATGTGGAGGGCAGAGTAACACAATGGGCTGCGAAAGGCTTATTGGCGAAGGTTCACCTTACCCGGGCACACCGTTTGGGAATGCAGGGAGATTTTGGCACCGCTAGTGCTTACGCTCAGGATGTTATCCAAAATAGTGGTCATTCGCTCATGAGCAACTATGCAGACCTTTTCAAAATTGAAAATAATAATAATTCAGAAACACTCTATGCACTACAGTGGATTGGTGGTACCTGGGGCTTAGGAAACAGCCGTCAGGCGGTATTTGCAAGAAACGCCCGTATCACCAATAACAGTGAAGCCTGGGGTGGTTTTAAAAGTGCGACTTTCAGCTTCATGGAAAATTTGCAGCAAAATGCAGAAGGCCGTACTGATCTTCGCAGACCAGCCATATACATGACTTTAGGAGATCATTATCCTGAAATTATGCGCAGCGAGGGCGGATACACTTACAATTTGGTTACTCCAGATCCTGAAGGAGATGGTAACCTGGATGATCCCAACTTTTTGCTGAATAACATCAAAAAATATGTGGTGGGAAGCATGGATGATGTAGGGAGAGCCGTCAACAATCAAGGTGTACCGCTTAATCAGTATATGCTCAGATTGGCTGATGTTTATCTAATTCATACGGAAGCTGCTATTGGAGCCGGCAACGAAACTGCTGATGGAGCTGCGATGAATAGCTATAATGCGGTGAGAGCGCGCGCTGGTTTAGCACCAAGAGCAAGTGTTACGTACCGTCAGCTGTTTAATGAAAGAAGGGTTGAGTTTGGTATGGAAGGCATCAACTGGTTGGATGTAAAAAGATTCTTTTACAAGGAGCCAGGAACTGCTATTGATTATCTGAACAATCAGGATCGCGCTGCCGGTTACGAGCGAAGGGTGGATGCTGCCGGTGAACCCATTGGTGATGCCAACTCCTTCGAGGGCTATGTACGCATAGAGCCTGAAACGCCGGTGAATGTTTCACCGAACAATATGAGGTTCCCGGTGCCGAATGCTGAGGTGTCCTACAATCCTAATCTGGGACCGTCAGCTCAAGCTGTAGACTATGTTTTTGAATAAGCTTTAATCAGACAAAAATGAAAAAATATACAAATAAGATTTTGCAGATTTTCATCCCCATATTGGTTTTGGGAGCCTTGTTTACAGCTTGTGAGCAGGATGATGATATAACAAGTGGCGATCCCGTAATTCATTATGTTCGGGTGACCGATCCGGCAGCAGCTGACTCGTTATTGGTGGGCGCTTCGTTGGGAAGTGTCCTGGCCATTGTTGGTGAAAACCTTGGT
>JBGSXH010000316.1:0-3824 GCA_041751515.1 Cyclobacteriaceae bacterium
GACCATGTCAACTTTGTTCAGGAATACTACTAGTGCCGGTACACCTACCTGACGTGCAAGAAGGATGTGCTCTCTAGTTTGAGGCATTGGTCCGTCAGTTGCGGCTACCACTAGGATAGCGCCATCCATCTGAGCAGCACCCGTAACCATGTTTTTCACATAGTCAGCGTGACCAGGACAGTCAACGTGTGCGTAGTGTCTTTTTTCTGTTTGGTACTCTACATGAGACGTGTTAATCGTAATACCTCTTTCTTTTTCTTCAGGGGCGTTATCGATTGACGAAAAGTCTCTTAACTCAGACAAGCCTTTGCTTGCTAACACTGTAGTTATAGCGGCAGTTAATGTAGTTTTGCCATGGTCAACGTGACCAATTGTACCGATATTAACGTGCGGTTTGGAACGGTCAAAGGTTGCTTTAGCCATGTTTGAAAATCCTCAGTTTAGTTAAAATATTTATTAAGTTATAGTACTTGATCATACTAGTGATTGTGAGCCAATGACGGGATTTGAACCCGTGACCCCTTCCTTACCAAGGAAGTACTCTACCTCTGAGCTACATCGGCTGAATAATAAGAGCGGGAGACGAGGTTCGAACTCGCGACCTATAGCTTGGAAGGCTATCGCTCTACCAGCTGAGCTACTCCCGCTTCTAATAAACCACCAGGGTGTGGGGGGAGCAGGATTCGAACCTGCGAAGTCATAAGACAACGGATTTACAGTCCGTCCCAGTTGGCCGCTTTGGTATCCCCCCTCTATTTCAATAATTTTCCACTTCCCAAAAGCATCCGGTACCTTTCATTTGCTTTAAGGAAGTGCAAAATTATATGGATTTTTATTTTATTCAAACATTTGCGCAAAAAAGATATAAAAATTACGTTTTATTATTCTTCATCGTCGTCAGCGAACATGCTTTGGTAGTATTGTTGCAGGCGCGGATCTTTCTCTTCCGCCGCTGCTTTTTGCATTAATGTTTCTGCGGGCTCATAACCATCCATCATCATCAAGGCCTGAAAGGCTGCCAGCCTAATGTAATATTGCTCATGATGCAAAACCAGCATCTCAAGCTGAAGGACTGCCTGCTCATGCACGCCATCGTCGTCAACCGCCATCAAAAATTGCCCATAATACTGCAGCATATAGTAAAGATCCGCTCCGGAAAGTGTTTGCAATTTACCCTCGAACCATGGTGCTCTAGCAGGATCTGCTTCGCTTATGAAATAATCTGCCAGCGGAATGACTATGTTAATATTTTCTTCAGATGCCAGGCTATTAATTATTTCATCCTTGTTCGTAGCAGCGGTAGCAGCATAGCCACTGAGAGAGGCCCCCACAACTGCGTAAGAGGGGTTTTTTAGTCCTTCTTCAAAAATGGCCATATGTTCATCAGCATCAATGGAAGCAAGCACGGCTATAGCATCTGCTCTTACCAGCGACTTTTCATCATCCAGCGCAATGCTCCTTAACTTTTCCACTACTCTCTGTTGATGCTCCCCGATATAATCGGCAAAAGCAGCCACCGCCATCTGCCTGATGGCCCATGCCGGATCCTCCATGGCCACTAATAACGTTTCCAATACCTGCGTTTCGCGAACATCATCTCCGATTGCCTCGATGGCCTTGTAGCGTAACAGGAACTGATCTGAATGTTGGTATTGCAGTAAATAGTTTTCCCGGCTAATTTCCTGATTGATTTCAGCCAGTAGCTGCTGGTCTCCGTCAAAAACGACCAGGGTTGGCTCTGTATCCAGCTCGATAGCAATTTGCTGCTTTGGCCGGTTGACTTCTACTGAAAACCTTTCTTTTTTTCCATCAATCCATACATCAACATATAATGGCAATTTATAGACCGGGGTCGTTTCAAAATCTTGCTTTTGTGCAACATCAATCAGCAGTGTGCCTTCCTGGTACTCATAGGAGACCTCAAGGATAGGGTGACCGGAATTGAGGAACCACTGGTTGAAGAACCAGTTTAAGTCTTCCCCGGTAACATTTTCAAAGGCCAGCCGTAGGTCATGCACTTCAACAGCTGTAAAATCATGCATTTTAAGATACTGACTTAGACTGGCAAAAAACGCTTCATCGCCGACATAGTTTCTCAGCATATGCAGGATCCTTCCTCCTTTGGCGTAGGAGTGATTATCGAACATATCCTCTTTATCATCGTAATAAAAGCGAATGAGGTCAACCTGCTTCTGGCTTGCTTCCCGGAGGTAACCCTGCATTTCCTGCATATTCTCATAATCGGCCTCGTCTTTTCCATGCTTATACTCTGCCCATAAATATTCAGAATAATTGGCAAACGCTTCGTTCAACGGTAAATTTGACCATGACTCGCAGGTAACCAGATCTCCGAACCACTGATGAAAAAGTTCGTGGGCAATAATTCCGTCCCAGTCACTGTCAAGTAACTCCCGGTCATTGACCTGCAGCGCATCCATAAATATTGAAGCTGTCGTATTTTCCATAGCACCAGACACATAGTCTCTGACGATTACCTGACTATATTTTGGCCATGGAAACTTATAATCCAGTTTTTCAGAAAAGAAACTGATCATTTCCGGCGTATTACCGAAAATATCCTTCGCATATTGCTCATATTCCGGCTCGACGTAATAGTCTACCGTAATATCATTCCAGGTATCCTCTACTACAGCAAATTCCCCGATGGCCATCATGAACAGGTACGGCGCATGAGGCAGGTCCATTTTCCAATAATCGGTTCTTGTCCCATCTTCATTGATACTGGAATACACAAGTAATCCATTAGATAAGGTTTTAAACCGCTCCTCCACAGTGATGTACATTTCCTGGGTGGTTTTCTGATTAGGTGCATCAATGGTCGGAAACCACTTAGAATTAGCTTCGGTTTCGCCCTGCGTCCAAATCTGTTGAGGTTTATCCCCATCCTCCCTTAAAGGATTGATAAAATACAGCCCTTTGTCTGAAGTAATAGCAGCACTGCCTTTGGAGGCAATTTCATTGGGTTTGGCAGTATAGTCTATTGACAAAAAGATACTTTCTTCTCTGGTATAAGTCCTTGGCAACTGGATGATAAGTTTCAAACCATCGTAATCGTAGCCAAGGGCTTGTCGGCTTTCATCATCATCCAGCAAAGCGATGGCATGAATATCAAAACCTTTAGCATCTAAAGTCACCGTGTTCTGTGGATAGAAATGAGGGCTCAACTCCAGAGATGCTTTGCCAAGTACATGCTGTTTTTCCCAGTCAAAGCTCAGTTCGAGTTTGGTATGAATGAGGTTATGTACTCTTTTACGGGCAGCCTGATAAGCTTCCGGTAGCCTGGTGGTGTCTATGGCTTCGGCAGTCTCCAGCGTATCCGCAACCATTGCGAGGGAATCCTGCCTTTGCATTTCCAGCAACACCTGCTCTTGTGTCGCTGTCGTATTGCCTGGTTGATTTGTCTTACAGGCTCCAAAGGTTAAGATCAAAATCAATGGCCAATACCAGCCATGCCCGTTTCGATACTGCATAATTTTATAATTTAGTTTTGAGATGATCAGCACGGCTAAGTTTCCTTTACAGTCCAGCAGGCAAAGCGGGGTGCACTGTAAGGCAACAAAAACTGCTTTAAGATACTATTTTACGATGAAATGTGTAATTTGCGATGTCTGCAGATTTTCAATTCCGGACAAAAATAATTTATATTTATGCTTTAAACTAATAGTAAGATGTATAAAGCCACCGTAAACGAAGAGGCCGTATTCGAAGTAGAAAAACAAAAGGGAGCATTTCTTATAGATGGCGCGACGCTAACGCTCGATCTTGCTGTTATCAATCCGGGGTACTTCCATATTATCCACCAA
>JBGSXH010000317.1:0-2771 GCA_041751515.1 Cyclobacteriaceae bacterium
AAATGTCACTTGCTTCAATATTATCTATTTCGATAATGCTTTTCTCACGGAAAGTAATGCCTGTAATGCCTTCATTCTTGGTGCTAACGGAATAATGCTCAGCCAAAGGGACAATGCCTTCCTCGCCTGCATATGCAGAAATAAACATGGTCGCTTCATCGATATTTACAGTCAACAACTCCGCATAGGGTAGCTCGAGGTAAGCAATGAGCTCCTGCAATACTGCCTTGTATGCTAGGTCTATATGCTGTTGTTCTTTAAATACATTACTAAGGGTCAATTTGAGATGCTCTTCCTGTTCTTTTAACTTTTTAAAACTGATGTCTTGCATGGCACCCACCATTCTAATGGCCTGACCTTGCTCGTTCCTGACAATAAAACCGCGGTCATGTACAAAAGTATACTGTCCATCTGCTTTTCGGTACCGGTATTCCCTTTGCCAGTTCTCTTCCCCATTACTGATAGCAAGCTCAATTTTCTTAATGACATGCTCGGCATCATCAGGATGAATGCCCTTATGCCATGCTGATAGTCGGGATGCTGCAGGCATATCTCGGTAACCAAACAGTGTCTCATAGCCATCTCCCCATATGACTTCATTGGTAATGATATTCCAGTCCCACATGGCATCAAAAGTTGCCTTAGTGACCATTTCATATCGTTCATTCACTTCCTGGATGCTTTGTCTGGCTAAGACCTGCTGGGTAACATCATTTCCAAACACAAAGACGCCTACAATCGTATTATTTTCGTCATAATAAGCCTGATAGCTTAGGTTAATAAAAAACGCTTCAGGCTCATCTTTGTCTTCAATTATTAATTTAAGTGGCGCTTCCTTGGCGATATAGGGAACACCAGTTACAAAAACCTGGTCCATAGCCGCAACAAATCCTTGTTCTTCTGCTTCCGGAAAAATTTCGATGGCATTTTTACCGATGATGTCACTTCTTCCGCTCATTTTTAGGAATTCCGTATTGGCCATGATAAACTCATGGTCTTTGCCCTCGAATATGCAAATGAAGGCAGGAGCTCTCATGAAGAGTTCTGTATATCGTGCTCGTTCTCTTTTAATGGCTTCCTCAACTGCTAGTTTTTCACTGGCATTCCTTGCCACTGCATACATGAGCTGATCTTTTTCGTCCCATCGTACGGACCAGCTGACGGGGACAATTGTGCCATCTTTATGAACATAGCGGTTGTCAAAATTGAACATGTCTACCCCCGAAATGATGTCGGCTGCAGCCTTGTCCGTTTTAGGCTTGTCAGGACCATACACAAAATTCATGAATGGTTTATCGATTAACGCTGCTGGTGTATAACCCCAGAGCTTTATTGAAGCAGCATTCATTTCTATGAATTTGCCCTGTGCATCAATAGTACAAATGACATCTTGAGATGAGTCAAGGATTTTTGCCAGTTTACTGCTGGTTTCCTTTAAGGCCTGCAGGTTGAGCGTTTCTTTCGTGACGTCTTTACGGTAACAAGCGACACCCAGCAGTTCCCTATTGTAATACATAGGAGCAAAGTTGATTTTACTGTAAGCAATTGTCTTGCTTTTAGCATTATACTCCTCATTTGATACTTCAAACTCCTCTCCGGACAAAGCCCTGTTATAGTATCCAGACCACTTCTCCAGGGTTTCATCGCCAAAGTATGGAAATAAGATCTTATCGCCTTCCTGCAGTTTTTTACCGGTGAGGATTTGCATATGCTCTTGAAAGGCTGTATTAAGTGATATGAGACGAAGTTGCGGATCTACAGACCAGATAAAATCTTTTGTTCCATTGATCAGCCCTTCCTGGTTTATTTGATGCTGTATGAGCTTTTCTGTGTGTCTGACATTTTCGGTAATGTCAAAAACAGTACTGATCATCAAATTCTGATAGGGTAATGGTATGTTCGAGGCATTAATTACTTTTTCATCTCCAGTCTGAGTTGTGATTTTAATGCCTTTCCAATTCATTCTCTCAGGATCCCCGCTTTGAATATCCTCCGTGATTCGTTTCTTTATTTCCTGTCTGTAAGCTTCATCGGGATAAACCTTCTCGAAAAAGCTATCGTAGTCTAAAAAGTTTTCTTTACTCCACCCGTAAGTTTTAGCAAAATTTTCATTGATGATAGTGGCTTTTCCATTGTCTATTTTGTTTACGGCGATACCAATAGGCAAACTATTGAGAATGTGCTCAAGTACTTTATCTACTTCACGGGGTAATTCATTTCTTGAGAGGGATGATGACTGTTGATTGACCTCTTTATCATTTGCAATGAATTTGTCAGATGCAGGCTGTAGTGAGTGCATTATATGACTTACGTTCCCACCTTCATCAAATAGTGGCACATTTTCGATAGTATAATGTGATTCTGTATCGTCCACCATTTTGACGCTGCTGCTTTCCGCCAGCTTTGTTTCCACTACATTATCCAAACCTGCTAAAAGTCGGCTCCATTGATCATCGGTATGTTTGTGCGCAACCAATTGATGGATATTTTTCCCTTCGACAGCCGAATTGCCCGTTTTATATAAATTCAGATAAGCAGCATTAACGGCATATACCACAAATTTTTTCTCTTTGGGCAGTAACAATGCCGTAGGAATTGGAGAGAGGTTGAAAGCTTGAAAGATGGGTGAATGCTTCATGTATTTCAGCTCTATCAATTAGAGCGTTAAAAGTTAAATTTGACGTGTTTAATAATGTTAATTGCTAATTAAACAGTATAGTAAAAAAATTTAAAAAAACATAGTTAAAATTAATTCAATATGTTTTTATCCT
>JBGSXH010000318.1:0-2824 GCA_041751515.1 Cyclobacteriaceae bacterium
GCGGGATTTTCCGGCCCTTGAAGGTACCAGTCGCATGGGCATTCACCTGCGCCATGGCACTATTAGTATACGACAGGCGGTCAAAAAAGCGATGGAATTGAATGATACGTGGCTAAACGAACTTATTTGGCGAGAGTTTTATATGAATATTCTGGATCATTTTCCACATGCCGCCGAAGGTGCTTTTAAAAAGGAGTACAACCATATCAACTGGAAAAATAATGAAGAACATTTCAGCAAATGGTGCGAAGGCCAGACGGGATACCCCATAGTAGATGCGGGCATGCGACAGCTGAATAAAACAGGCTATATGCATAACCGCTTAAGGATGGTTACCGCGTCGTTCTTAACCAAACA
This sequence comes from Cyclobacteriaceae bacterium, assembly GCA_041751515.1. Lineage (GTDB taxonomy): Bacteria > Bacteroidota > Bacteroidia > Cytophagales > Cyclobacteriaceae > JBGSXH01. Next base: position 358 of record JBGSXH010000318.1, read on the forward strand.
TCTGCTGATCGACTGGCGCTGGGGAGAGGCCTATTTTGCCAGAAAATTACTGGACTTTGAACTCTCCAGTAATAATGGAGGCTGGCAGTGGGCAGCCGGGACAGGTACCGACGCCCAACCGTATTTCAGAGTATTCAACCCCTATTCTCAGCAGGAAAAATTTGATAAGGATAAGACTTTTATAAAAGCTTGGGTGCCTGAATACGGAAGTGATCAATATCCGGAACCTATAGTAGAGCACAAAGCAGCACGCGAACTGGCCATAAAAACGTATAAAGAAGCTTTAGGGAAATAAATTTGGGTGATTCCGCTGCTTTTCTTTTTTGTTGATAAGAAAACGCTCAATTTGCCATTGATAATAAACAATAACAAAATGAAAATAGGAGATCGCGTAAGGGTAGTCAAAGGAAGTGAACAGGGTATCGTAACGAAAATCCTACAAGGAGGCCTCGTGGAAATTGAAATTGAAGATGGCTTTCAAATTCCAGTGCTTGCCAAAGAGCTTGTGGTAGTATCTGCTCAGGAAGCTAATTATTTTCATGGCGCTGACGTGCCTACTCCTCCTGCTACTATCAAGACCGATGCGACAAAAAGCATCAAATCACAGCAGGAAGATATTTTTTTAAGCTTTAAAGAGATCAATGATAAAGTGGTAGCACTGTACCTGATTAATACTTTGCCCAATACGCTTCTTTTTACTTTTAGTGAGCAAAAAGATACCGATTATCATCCACTGACTTATGGGACCATACAACCTCAGGAAGCCTTTAAAATAAAGGAATATCAGGTGCAGCAAATGAATAACTGGCCTGAATTTCTGATTCAGTATTTACGGTATAGCCCCACACAACAGCAATTACCTGCAGCGCAAACGCAATCCTTTCATATTAAGGCAGCTGCTTATCACAAAGCATTCAAAGCCACGCCTGTATTAGGAGGCAACTCACATTTATTCCCATTCAAAAAATCTGGCACAACGCAGAAAATTACCCAGCCATTCTTCAAAGATGAGACAGTTCCGGCAGCAAAGTTTGTGAAGCCGGCACAAAAGGTTGACCTCCATTTTGAAGAAATACCAGGCGTAGAGAAAGATTACCCTGATAGTGATAAAATGAAACTACAAATGCATTATTTTGAAAATCAGCTGGATGCAGCCATTGCTGCCGGCATGGCTGAAATTACATTCATTCACGGTGTTGGCAACCAGACATTGCGACTCAATATTCATAAATATCTGAGCCAGCATGCAGCAGTGGCATACTTCAAAGATGCACACAAAGAAAAATTTGGTTACGGTGCGACGCTGGTGCAATTAAAGTAAGAGCAAACAAAAACGGCATTTTTATATAATTTTAATACTTTTACTATCATCTTTAAAGCTTAAACATGCAGGCGGTCTTATCGCCGCGGTGAAAACCGGGGAGGAAAGTCCGGGCAACACAGAGTACCGTACTTCCTAACAGGAAGGGCTCGGGTAACCGGGAACAGACAGTGCCACAGAAAATATACCGCCTTTCGGGGTAAGGGTGAAATGGTGGGGTAAGAGCCCACCGCCTGGCTGGTGACAGTCAGGGCAGGGTAAACCTTGCGGGTTGAAAGGCCAAATAGGCTGGCGCGTTGTGAAAACAACACAAGGGCTGCTCGTCCGATGCCAGCGGGTAGGCCGATAGACTGTGGTGGCAACACCTCAGCTAGATAAATGATAAGAATGCTGCTGGCAGCATACAGAACCCGGCTTACAAGCCTGCATGTTTTATTTTATGAAACAATACCTATATGGCTAAAATATTAATTGTAGACGACGAAAAAAGTATCAGAAGTACCCTCAGAGAAATTCTGGAGTATGAAAAATATGAGGTAGATGAGGCAAAGGACGGGGAAGAAGGATTGATGCTCATCACAAAAAACAGCTACGACGTTGTGCTCTGCGATATAAAAATGCCTAAGATCGATGGTCTGGAAGTGCTGGAAAAAGCAGTAGCTTTAGGCAAAGACACCCAGTTTATTATGGTTTCTGCTCATGGCACCATTGAAACTGCAGTCGAAGCGACCAAAAAAGGTGCTTTTGACTTTATCCAAAAGCCACCAGACCTCAATCGCCTTTTGGTTACTGTAAGGAATGCACTCGATAAGTCAAGCTTGGTGACGGAAACCAAAGTACTGAAAAAGAAAATTTCCCGTACTTATGATATCATTGGCGAATCGAAGGCCATACAGCAGGTAAAGGAAGCCATAGAAAAAGTTGCCCCAACAGAGGCAAGGGTGTTAGTGACTGGTGCTAACGGTACAGGTAAAGAATTAGTCGCCAGATGGTTGCACGAGAAGTCTAATCGCAGTGCGCATACGATGGTAGAAGTCAACTGTGCTGCTATCCCCTCCGAACTTATAGAGAGTGAATTGTTCGGACATGAGAAAGGTTCTTTTACTTCGGCAGTAAAACAGAGGATTGGAAAATTTGAGCAGGCAA
>JBGSXH010000319.1:0-5902 GCA_041751515.1 Cyclobacteriaceae bacterium
TTAAAATTAAATTAAAATAAGATTAATAAAAATGAGACTTCCTGTCAATTTCAACTTTAACTTTGTGTTCCAATGGTAGAAAAGCCAGTGGAAACATATTAACCAGGATGGTGTATTTTATTCTTAATACTAATTTTATTCGTGTATAAATACAGAAAAAAAACCCTCACAAAGATAGCATTTGCATTCGTAATCTTTGGCACTCCAATACTTTCTACCCATGCTCAAAGTAGGCAAACCTACAATGGTCCATACGAATGGACGGATGGAGAAATTGGTACGGCAGAATACCAGTACACTGGTGGAGAGGATAGCCAGGTGAAAGACGGGTTTTTCAGGTACTACTATCAAACACTTGATTCACTTGATGAGAGTATTCTGATAAAAAGGCGGATCAATGGCAGCAACGAGAATGGTAAAAAAGGAGGTAAATGGACCTATAATCAGGAAGAGCACAAGGTTGTTTTGAACGACGTTGTAGATTTTGAAATCAAAGCTGAACTTGAAAGTAGTGAAAAAACCATTGAAGCCAGTTACAAAGAAGGAGTCCCACATGGCAAATGGAGATTGCGCGAGCGCTTTTATTTGCATGGCGAATTACAGCCGCTTTTTGCCTCAGAGGATCTCACTTTCACCAATGGTTATGTCAGGGGAAATTTCGGTATTTCCAAATTTGATGGCAACAACGAAATCACGCTAAAAGGGAGAACCAACGCCTCCGGCTATATGCAAGATATTTGGGAGTTCACCTACCTGCAGGACTCCATCTCCTATAAAGAAACCCGCCGTTATGAAGATGGCTTCCTGCTGTACGTGGAAGTTATTGACCGCGAAAGTGGCAAACTAGTCGACCAGTTATATTTCAGTAATACCCGGGAAAAACTTACTGCCCTGCGCGAAGGGGGCAAAACGAAATACGCTATTGCAGAACAACCATTCGGCTTGTATTTCAACGATGGCTACAGTCGCAGTGATCAGGAATATGAAATCCAAACAGGGGGTAATGCTTTTATAAAAGAAATTTTCCGGGAACTCTTCGAATACGATGAGGGCCTGTATTTTGAAGGGCCTCAGATGGTTGTCTCACCCCTGAGAACCCGAAGGTTCAAGTATCCTTTCAGCTCCCGCCAATTGAGCAGCGCTGCCAATGTCGCAGAAAATTACGATGCATTAAAAGAAAAAATTAGGCTGTACGCAGAAATGAACGTTCTCAACCTCAACAAACAACGTTCCGATAGCCTAACTTTTGCCTATACTTATTTCCAGGTAGCAAATACCCAGCTTGAAGACCTGAGTGAGGCGATCGAATACCTCAGAACCGGTGAGGTGCAATACATTGATCAGAAGCATTATTTAAAAAGCATTGCTTCCAGGATTGTTACGCAGGATACACTGCTGTACGAATATGGTGGTCAAACTACAAGACAACCGATAGCATTAAGCTTCGACCAGCCCGAAGACTCTACACTCATTGAGGCCATCGATGGTTATCTGACTGCCATCAACGAAACAACCAATGTATTTGCCGCCTACACAGATGCACAACTTGAGGAAATTGAACTCGACCAGACTATTGAAGACCTTGAGCAGCGCATCACCAGCAGAAAGGCTGAAATTGATACGCTTTATGCCAACCACAGTGCGCAAAGTACCAGTGAACAGCGACTCATTCGCGCTGTACAAAGCAATATCCTGATAGACAACTATGAAGAGAAGTCGCAGCAATATGCCCAATTAGACGGCTACGTGGACCGTATCAGAAAGGGTGAAGAGTTACTTGATCTGCTTAATGAACTGGAAAAGGATTTCCCGCAGCTCACCAATATCTTTGAAGAAAACGATGCGATAAACGAAGTGTATCAAGAAGAAACTTTTAATCCATTTACCTACTCCCGCTACGAGCAAAGGGCCAAGGAACGCTTGTACGAAAAAGGTGCAGTTACATTATTTAATCATTATGTGCAGACCCTCAAAGAAGAACAAGAGTACATCCATATCAAAGAACATATAGCGCGCATTCAGGATCTTCACGCCAAGCTCAGGGAGCTGCGAGAAGAAAACACAGGACGGTTGGAAAGAAGACTGGGAAGAACTAATGACGTCAACCAAATTGAATCTCTGCTAAATTTATAATCTGGCATTTATGAAAATCAAAAATATTAAAGCAGGGCTATTTTTGCTCCTATCTTTATTCATATTATCTGTGGGGAATGCTCAGGATATTCCCGGCGATCCCGATACTCCGGGGGGAGAACCAGTTCCTAAAGAAGGCGAAGCACCGTATCGCAGAAGTAATCTGCCTCCCACCACAGAACTTTGGTGGGGTTATTACATGAAGCTGAGACTCAGTGAAAAGTTCTTCTGGTATCAGGAGAACCATTATCGAAGGAGAAACAGCGAAGACAATAGGACAGATTTTTCTGGCAGAATGTCCACCGTATACAACAGGCTTGGAATTACCTACTTAGCAAATGACAATTTTGAAGTCACTGTAGGTCCTGTGCTGAACGTCAATTACTCGGGTGATCCTGGCAATGAGAAATTTGATGATATTGTACTGGAACCTCGTATCTGGTCACAATGGGTCTTTATTATGCGTTTCGGTGGCATCAAACTTTTGCATCAGTTCAGGTTTGAGCACCGGTGGAAACGATATAACGATGTTGGTGCTGATTACAACTTCACTAACCGATACCGATATAAGATCTACGCTTACATTCCACTTAACAAACCCAAAATGGAAAATAAGACCTTATTCTTATCGCCTTCCAATGAGATATTCATGCACACTGGCAAGGAGGTCATCGATGTGTTTGAGGAAAACAGAGTTTATACAGCAATTGGCTATACTTATAATAACTTTCAATTTTTTGGCGGCCATATGTGGACTTACGGCCCAACCAGCAATTTTGCCGAATACAGAAACAGACATATTATAAGACTTAATATCATGTACTCCCTTGACTTGCGTAGAGCTTCACCAGCTTACGTGAAATAATACTTTCGACCAATTTGGTATAAAAGACATTATTAAAACCACCTATCAACTGAATTTTTTTCTCTCAAATTCCTGCAACTACCCTAGCAATAGTAATTTTCATTAATCAGCGCGGGTATGTAAGAAATTCATACACATTTCATATATTAAAATAATATTAAAACAATATTAAACTACACCTTCCTATTAATCCAAAACGCACTTACAATAGAAAAATATCAAATAACATTAAAATTAAACATCAAGTGCTGCTCCCGTTGCTAATGTAACTCATTGGTGCTCTATGCTATTTGTATTAATTTACACCTTCAAATAGCATTACTCCCATAATGAGAATACTAATATTAGTGACAATTTTAGCTTTGCAGAGCTTTATGCACCCCTCACATATCAAGGCGCAAAGCAGGGAAACCTATAGTGGTCCTTATGAATGGACAACCGGGGAAACCGGTACCGCAGAATACCAATACACTGGTGATGACGACGACCGGGTGAAGGATGGCACTTTCATGTACCATTATCAAACGCTGGACTCATTAGATGAAAGCATACTTATCAAACGCCATATTGATGGCAATTACGACGACGACCAAAAACATGGTAAGTGGACTTATAATAAGGAGCAGCACAAAGTTATTTTAAAGGATGTCGTTGATTTTAGCATAGATGCGGAACTTGAAAGCCAGGAAGAAACCATCGAGGCCAGCTACAGGGAAGGCGTACCGCATGGCAAATGGCGCTTGCGAGAGCGTTTTTACCTACGTGGCGAATTGCAACCGCTTTTCTCCTCTGAAGATCTGACTTTTACTAATGGTTTTGTAAGAGGTGATTTTGGCATTTCCAAGTTTGATGGGAATAATGAAATTACGCTAAAAGGCAGAACCAACACCTCGGGTTATATGGAGGGCATTTGGGAGTTCACCTACCTGCAAGACTCCGTTTCTTTTAAAGAGACCCGCCGATATGATGATGGCTTCCTGCTTTATGTAGAAGTGATTGACCGTAAAAGTGGCAAACTTGTCGACCAGTTATATTTTGGTAATACCAGAGAAAAACTTTCGGCCTTGCGCGAAGGAGGAAATACCCAATACGCGATTGCTGAACAGCCTTTCGGCCTGTATTTTAATGATGGCTACAGCCGCAGCGATCAGGAATATACAATACAAACAGGTGGTAATGCTTTTATAGAAGAAATATTCAGGGAACTTTTCGAATATGATCAGGGGCTGTATTTTGAAGACGATGAAATGGTCGTCTCACCTGTTAGAACCAGACGGTTCAAGTATCCTTTCAGCAACCGCGACCTGAGCAGGGCTAGCGATATTGCAGAAAACTACGATGCTTTGAAGCAAGAAATTAGTCTTTATGCAGAAATGAACGTGCTTAATCTCAACAAGCAGCGTTCGGACAGTTTGGCTTTTGCCTATACCTATTTCCAGGTCGCTAACGAGCAGCTCAATGACCTTGATGAAGCGATCGAATACCTTCGATCAGGGGATGTGCAATACATCGACCAAAAAAATTACCTGCAGAGTATATCTTCAAAAATCATTACGCAGGACACGCTGCTCTACGACTATGATGGCGAGACTTTACGGCGCCCTATTGAACTAAGCTTTGACCAGCCCGAAGATTCTACCCTTATCGAAGCCATTGATGGATACTTAAGTGCCATCCGCGAGACAACTACTATATTTGCTGATTACACTGATGCGCAACTTGAAGAAATTGAACTCGACCAGACTATTGAAGACCTTGAGCAACGCATTATTAGCAAAAAGTCTGAAATTGATACGCTTTATGCCAACCACAGCGCGCAAAGTACCAATGAGCAACGACTTATCCGATCTGTCCAAAGCAATATACTGATAGACAGTTATGAAGAGAAGTCTCAAAGCTATGCCCAATTGGACGGCTACGTTGACCGTATCAGAAAGGGCGAAGAGTTACTTGACCTACTCAATGAACTGGAAAAAGTCTTCCCCCAGCTCGCCAAAATTTTTGAAGAAAACGACGAGATTGATGAAGAGTACCAGGAAGAAACCTTCAACCCATTTACTTACTCCCGTTACGAACAAAGAGCTAAAGAGCGCTTGTACGAAAAAGGTGCTGTAACATTGTTCAATCACTATGTTCGGGAACTTAAAGATGAGCAGGATTACACCCAAATAAAAGAGCATATAGCACGCATTCAGGATCTTCACGCCAAGCTCAGAGAGTTGCGTGAAGAAAATACACGACGGTTAGAGAGAAGACTGGGAAGGACTGATGATGTCGATCAAATTGAATCTCTGCTAAATTTATAATCTGGCATTTATGAAAATCAAAAATATTAAAATAGGATTGTGCATCGTGCTTTCCTTTTTAGCAATATCATTTACGTATGCACAGGAACCGGATGATCCTACTACTCCCGGCGGTGAACCAAGTCCACCAGGCAATGGCATCCCTACGGAAAGAACTAACCTCCCAGCAACGACAGAGCTATGGTCGGGTTTGTATTTAAAATTTCGGTTTACGGATAAGCTCTTCTATTACCAGGAAGTCCACTACAGAAGAAGGAGCAGTATAGATAACAGGACGGATTTTACAGGACGGATGAGCCAGGTTTATAACAGGCTTGGGATAACTTACCTGGCCAATGACAATTTTGAAGTAACAGCAGGTCCGGTAGTTGTTTTAAATTACTCTGGGGACCCCAATGACGAATCTGTAGATAATATTGCTTTGGAACCTCGCATATGGCATCAATGGGTATTGATCCAGAGATTTGGCGGTGTCAAACTGCTGCATCAATTCAGATTTGAACACCGCTGGAAAAGAAGCAATGAATTTAATTCTCCCTTCGAATATACCGACAGGATGAGATACAAGATATATGCTTACATTCCACTCAACAAACCC
>JBGSXH010000320.1:0-6324 GCA_041751515.1 Cyclobacteriaceae bacterium
ATACTGAACCGGGTAGTAATACTTATACTTGTCAGTTTGGGCATCTTGTAATTTTTGATAGTATGCAAGTTCAGTTGTAAGCTTATTACTGAAGGACTGCGGGTAGCAAACACTGCTTTCATCAATAACTTTTTCTTCCGCATCTATGAAATCATTGTCCTCTTCTTCATCTGCAAAGGGTGTTTTTTCCTCAACTACAGACATGGCTGTATTCCTATAGTAAAAAGCCGAAAACATTCCTGCAACCGACCCCAAAAGGTGAGATTCCCATGAGATTTCATTGCTCAATGGCAGTACACCAGAAAACATGCCGCCATAAAGAAATATGATCACCAAAGCGATGGCAACTGACCTGGCATCTCGGCGAAACATGCCAGAGAAAAACATAAAAGCTACCAACCCATAAACTAGGCCACTTGCACCAATATGGTAGGCCTCTCTGGCTGCCAGCCAGACCCAAAAACCCGTACTGAAGTAAATCCACAACACGACCTCAAGTGCAATTTGATGATAGAAGTAAATCAGACCGATGCCTAATAAGATGAGCGGAAATGTATTTGAGATTAGATGGAAGAAATCGCCATGGATAAGGGGAGCGGTAATGATCCCTAACATACCCTTGATATCTCTGGGCATGATGCCCAAAAACCCAAATTGTGAAGAGGACACCCATTCCACATAGCGAATGAGCCAGAGCACCGTAATAAAACTGAGGGTATAAAAAACGCCACTTCTAAATCTTATTTCTTCACTAACAACCATAGCTAATTAACAGCAATCACATGTTTTGGTTATGGTTTACTCTGAAATTTAAAAGAAAATTTCTTGCGCCAGTCGGAAAGTATTGGCATGTGCTTCTACTATATGGGCTATTCTTTGAGAATAACCTCCACCCATACAGGCCATTACCGGAATATTATTTTTATAACAACAACTTAAAACCTGCCTGTCTCTTTCCTTGCATCCTCCAATAGTTAAACCCAGTTTCCCTAGTTTATCAGTACTTAAAACATCAACACCAGATTGATAAATGACAAAATCCGGCTGTACCTTCTCCATTAATTTCGGTAAAGTAGCAGTTAAAATTCGAAGGTAGGTAGCATCATCCGTACCTTTACCCAGGGGAATATCAAGATCTGAATGCTCTTTTCGCAGCGGATAGTTGTCGGCACCATGCATACTGAAGGTGAAAACATTATTTTGACCGTGGAAAATTGCTGCTGTACCATTCCCCTGATGCACGTCGAGGTCAATGACAAGCACCTTTTTTACTAATTTCTCATCTAAAAGATACTGCGCAGCAATAGCAATATCATTGAGCAGACAAAACCCTTCCCCCCTATCTGCATAAGCATGATGCGTGCCGCCAGCAATATTCATTGCAATACCATATTGCAATGCGTATAATGCAGCCTGCAAACTGCCATGCATTATATGTACTTCTCTTTCAATGAGTTGCAAGGATAAAGGAAAGCCAGTTTTCCTGATTTCGGCTTTGCTAAGCTCTAGTCTCTGCAGCTTTCCCAAATAGTTGCTGTCATGTACTGCTAATATCTGTTTTTCATTTACCTTTTGCGGAGAGAAGAAATTACCTTCTGCAACCGTTCCCTCATAAATAAGCTGCTCGGGAAGCAACTCATATTTCTCCATCGGAAAGCGATGGTTTTCAGGCAAAGGATGAGCATAAATGGATGACCAGGCAATCTTTAACATGCAGCGAAACTAATATTCATACTATAATTGCTCAAAATCAATTATTTGATAACTGCATATTGACAATATGTTAGAGATGAATGTTTATCAGCCACATTAATGAAGGCCTTTTACTCTTTTACTTTCTCATCCTCTTCCAGGTCTTCGAAGGAATACAGCGTATCGTCGAGGTCCAGGGTATCTTCATTAAAATCGGTCACAAAGCGACTAATGTCTGCTTCAGTGATTTTATCGATATTTAAAGCCGCGTCAATCCCGATTCCGTAGTCCAGGTGAGGATCCAGCTCAACAAACTCTTTTACCTTCACTGCCTCTTCTTCCTCCAGCTCCATCATGATTTCGGCCATGTACAGACCAATCTCTTCCTCCAGATCATCCAATGCAGCAAGGTCACCATTTTCATCTTCCTCGTAGGAAATTTGTTTGAACTGCGGAAAACGTTTGGCGGCTTTATGTTCAGCGATTTCGTAAAGTTCACTATTGTGGTGTACCCTGAGCGTAAAAAGTGCGACATCGTAAATCACTTCACGACCTTCATATTTACCTACAAAGTAAAAATTCACAAACTCATCGGAATTTTCTGTCTCATCGTTTAAAATAAAATTGCTGTTAGCAGACTTCATTTTGTCTTTTAGTGCCTGTATTTGAGCTGGATCAAAGCCTTTGTTGTCGAAGTGCATGATGTTAATGTGTTTAGGCTAAATAGATATAAAATAAAAAAATCAATATTGTTTCGATTAATTTGAATGTTCACGGTGCAAAAGCCGTAACAAGATTAATAAGGCTGCTATTAGAAAACAATTATTCGATTATCATTTGCAAAAAAAATCATTACAGCTTTTTGAAGATAATAATATTATGCAAACCAAACAACAGTTGCTTATACAATTACTTCGAAATGGAGAAGGAGAAAGGCTTGATTACAAGCAAACTATCTCTAATTTTTCTAAAATAGCCAGGACCATAGCCGCTTTTGCTAATACCAGTGGTGGTATAATTCTTATAGGAGTTACTGACAGAAGACTGATTGTTCACATAGATGTCGAAGAAGAAAAATACATGATAAATAAAGCTGCAAGTGAATATTGTGATCCGCCGGTTCCTACACGTTTTGAAGAATTGCCAGATTTTGAGAGCGAGACCATCGTTCTTGCAGTGCATGTGCTGGAAAGCACAATCGCACCTCATGCCGTAATTACCGAAAGCAAAGCACCAGGTTGGTACATTCGTATTGGAGATAAAAGTATAGAAATTGAAGAAGAGGCAATGGCTTTGATGATGAAGCGAAAGTCGGCAGCGCAAGCTAACTATTTGGAAACTTATGAACAATTGTTAATAGTCCATCTGAAAAATCATGATAAAGTTAATTTAAAGTCATTCATTAAATTATGCCAGATTACCAGAATTCAGGCCCAAGCATCCATTGCAAAACTTGCGCTAAATGGTATCATAAAAGTACATGACATGGGAAATGAGGACTTTTATAGCCTGTAAGTCTTATTTCTGTTTAAAAGTGCTTTTTCCTTTCTTCATGTCCTTTAAGTCAAAATCAAAAAGATAGGCCATTTTCAGACTTAATGAGCGATTGCTTCCCCGCTGGTCGGGCTGATAGGCAAAAAGATTATAATAAGGAATCACATTATCGCCGAGTTGAGTATGACCACTGGAATAACGCAAGCTCAGGTCTACTGACTGTTTATGACCAACGGAAAATTGTGTACCTATGCCTACTTCCAATGCTACCTGAACCCGATTGGCCTCTACAGCGTAAAAGTCGTCTGCAGTAATTTCTGTTGGTGTAGCAAATTGCACGCGATAACGCGGTTCTTCCATACGGCGCACCTCAATTTCTCCACCTTTCATTTGGCCATGTCCAGAAAGCCAGTAGCTCAGGCGGGGACCTGATTCCAGATAAAATGATTGACTATAACCCTTTTTGGTAATTCTTAGCAGCGCTGCGCCGGTAGCAAAATTATTATACTCTGTGTGCTCCAGGCCGCTTATATGGGTCATTTTTCTTCCTTCTCGCCGGAAGCCTACCTCACTTTGCAGACTAAAAGGTTTGGGCAAAGTCTGCCCAATTCTTATGCCCAGCTGCATTGCGGGCATATTGCCGCTGCTGACAGTATCTGCTACAGCACTTTCGCCATAGACAAACTTTCCACTACCAATGGACACTATAGGCCCAAGTTGATATTGCGCCAGTAAGTCAGTCCCACAAAGCAGAGAGCAAATCACCAAAAAAATCACTTTTTTCATGCAGGCAATTTACAATAAGCCTTTTACAGTGAAAGATCAAGGTGATTGAAAATCCTACATTTGAAAAATCTGTAAAGCAGTGGGCAGGTATTCCTATCAATCCCGTGTTAATCAGAGTTATTGCCTCAAAACAGCGAAACATTACATGCAAATAGGCCCTTTGAATTTCTGGTTGCAGCGCACATGGGTTACTATTGCTTTCCTTTGCGGAATAATAAGTATTTCGCATCAGTTAATATGATTCAAGTGCAACGAAAACGATATACAGGATATTTATTGATCGCATTGGTCTTTTGGTGTAATGCCATGGCAATGAATGCACATGCGCAAACGATTCGAATTAACAGTGTTGCACCTTTAAATACCTCCCCTTTCGCAGCCGTTAAAATCGTAGGTGATGGCTTTGGCACTGACCCAGCCGTACTAAAAGTGAACTTCGGCCCCATGCAGGGTCAGATTTTAGAGCAGCAAAATGATTATATCATCGTACAAGTACCTCCTGGAGGCAAGCTTTTCACAGAAATACACGTTACCAACACGACATCAGGTTATACCGCTTATTCTCCAAAGACTTTACTCACCAACTATCATCCTGCAACATTTGCTCCGGCCTTTGACCCTGCCACCCAGCTTAATACTTCGGAGTTTTTAGCTCCCGAACAATTCTGCGCCTGCGACTTCAATGGCAATGGCATACTGGAAATCGTATCGACCACCACCCAGGCAGATGTTGCCACCATATACAATTCGACCGCCACTCCGCCGGCGGTGGCTTATAACCGCACCAATATAAACTTAGGTGCTGGAACGAATGCAAGAGCCGTGGCCTGCAAAGACCTGGATGGAGATGGCAAACCAGAACTGATAGTCGGGCCGGCAAATGACAACAGGGTGCTGTTTATTTTTCGCAATACGAGTACCAGTGCTGTAATGAGTTTTGCGGCAGTGCAAACCTATGAATTTAGTGACATCAATACCAGAATCAGCAACATTGCTGCTGAAGATATAAATGGTAATGGCAAGTCGGATATTGCGATTGCAACCAGAAATGGTGTTTTTATACTGCCCAACACAAGCGTGCCAGGCAGTGTTAATTTTGGTAACAGTATTAAATTAGCTAATGCGCAACGAGAAAACTTTGAAGCAATTTATATAAAAGATCTCGACAACGATGGCAAAATGGACATTATGGCCACTACTCAGGGCTTTACAAATCCTGGCCTCAGTATTTACCGCAATACAACAGCAGCAAATGGTATTAGCTTTGTAGTCAATACCATTGCCTCAGGTAATCCCATAAAGAGTGTAGTAGCTGCTGATTTAAATAAAAATGGTTTAGCTGACATAATCGTTTCTAATATTAATAATAGCAGCATTACTGTTTATCAAAATCAAAGTACGGGTCCGGGGAGTTTAACATGGGCAACTGGATTATCCATAACCACAGCAACAAGTCCTTCTGGACTTGAACTGGCAGATATGGATGGCGATGGCCTCGTAGATGTTTTTCTCAGTACCAGAACCGCAAATAGCTTTATTCTTTTAAATAAAAGTAGTGCAAACAATATCACTTTCGCAACTGAACCTATTGCCCATGGTAATAGAAGTACTTACCACGAAGTACTGGATTTTAATGGCGATGGAAAACCCGACCTACTCTATGGGCATGCAAGCGATGGTTTATTTCTCGAACTCAATCAACAATGTCAACAGGCGAAAATCATCAATGAAGGCCCTATCAATGTATGTGCTGGTATGGAAGTTTCATTACAGGGCACCCAATGGCAAAACGGCACTTACCAATGGTTTCGTAATGGTAATGCCATAAACGGTGCAAATGCAGCCAAGTTGATGCCTACTGTGAGCGGTGACTATACATTGCAAATCAGCAGCCCCAATGGCTGTGAAAGCACCTCCAGCGCTATAGTCGTCAATATACTAGATGATGAAATGACAGACCTGCCGGAAATAAGCAATTCCGGTCCCGGTTGTGCAGGTTCTGAAATACAGCTTAATGCTACGGCAGTTGAAGGTTTAATTTATCAATGGACGGGCCCAGAGGGCTTTTCCAGCAATAACAGAAATGCCACCATCACTGGATTTAGTGCCGGCAAGGCAGGTGTCTATACGCTTACCGTTCAGAAAGGAGAATGTCAAAGCCAAACGCTCAATACTACCGTTGAAATATCCGGACCTCCAGCAACCAACATTACCATACAGGGAAACCCTGTTTTATGTAAAGGAGAAACCAGCTTGCTGGTGATGGACCAGAATGACCCTGCATTTGACATACAATGGTTGAGGAATGGGAATGCTATCGCCAATGCCAATACAGCGCAGCTAGAAGTCACA
>JBGSXH010000321.1:0-4114 GCA_041751515.1 Cyclobacteriaceae bacterium
ATTGATAGGAGTGGGTATGATGAATTATGCCGTTATCCCCTTTGAACATTTTCTAGTGGTAAGCTCAGTCTTGATGCTGGTGATATTGGCAGCTTTTCCATTCATACTTAGGAAAGATCCTGGAAGGGTAGAAGGTGCCGGTTTTGTCATTAAAAAACCTGATGCATTGATCTGGCGTGTGGGTTTAATTGCCTTTTGCAGTATGATGTGCGAAGGTTGTATGTTTGACTGGAGCGGTATCTATTTTCAAAAGGTAATTCAAACTAGCGAAGGTTTAGTGGCAGCGGGCTACGTGGCGTTCATGACTACTATGGCACTCGGTAGGTTTATTTCAGACTATTTTATAAATAAGATAGGCAAACAAAAAATGTTGGTGTTGAGCAGCGCCCTCATTTTCAGTGGTTTGATGATTGCTGTTTTATTACCCTATTTCCAAACTGCCTTATTTGGCTTTTTCCTTGCCGGAGCGGGTGTTTCTTCTGTTATTCCCATTTCCTATTCTATGGCCGGACGCTCCAAGCTATTAACGCCAGGCATAGCGCTGGCACTTGTGGGTACCATTGGATATACCGGCTTTTTACTTGGCCCACCAATTATTGGCTTTCTGGCGGAGATTTTTAATTTACGCGCCTCTTTTGCGTTTATTGCAATCATCGGCGCTGTAATTGGTTTTCTGGCCACGGAAGGCAAGGAAAAACTGCAGCATGCTTAGTGTTGCTTCGCTTTCAATTAAAGTTGCAACATGATGCACATGGGCTGTTTAATATAGTTTTCAATCACATCGGATCGAGATTGTTCATTGTTCTATCGTCTGCCATCAATAGGGTACTCTCTGCTGGTGATATTTCTGCTATTGATAGAGTTTTCTTATGACAAAGTTTGCTGCTACTAAGCCAAAAAGACTGGTTTAACTTGCTGATAATGAATTTTATAGCGCTGCAATACTGAAGTGGGAAGATGTGGTTGTAACAGTTAGTATTTGTGGTTTATCTTTAAAATAGCTAATATCGCACTGGAAGCTGTAGGTTTCGTTAATTGCTGGGTTAAATACTTTAGAATTGATTAAATATTGCTGGAGGCCCGGACATTTCAAATATATAAAACTGTATTTAATTTTTTTGTGCTAATATTTTTTCAGCATTATGCTGTAGCAAATGATTCGAAAAGAAAATAATAATAATCTAGGGGGCGATGAAAGTAAGCCAAAAAAGGTTTTACTTATCTCAAGTGAATTTCCTCCAGGCCCCGGTGGTATAGGAAATCATGCTTATAATCTGGCATACTTTCTAGGTAGCCAAGCAAACATTCAATTAACAGTTGTTTGTTCTTCCAATCATTCCAATAAAGCGGAGAATGAAATTTTCGATGCAAAACAACCTTTTGTCACGAAGCGGATTTATCGAACAAAAGTGATGGCTTTCACCTACTTCTATCGAGTAGGAATGATGCAACGGCTGGCCAAAGCGCATGATTTTATCATGCTATCCGGTAAATTCTCCCTTTGGATGGGTGGCCTCAGCAAGTTATTGAACAAGGGCAAAACCCATATGGGCATTGTTCATGGCTCTGAACTAGACTTAAGGCAGTCTTTTGTTCGAAAGTTGACGCATTGGTCAGTAGCTAAGATGGACCAGATCGTATCTGTTTCTGAATACACTTCCCGCTACCTGCCGCCTAAACCGGCCTTTCAAGTTAGGGTCATCATTCCAAATGGTATCAACCCAAAGGAACTGAAGTCGGCTGATCAGCAGCAAAGCGTTGACACTAAGGGTAAACCTTCATTGCTAACGGTTGGGAATGTTACCCCTCGAAAGGGGCAGCTGAATATGATTGAGGCATTGCCAGGGCTGATAAAACAAAATCCTGAAATACATTATCATATTGTAGGATTACCATCACATCAACAGGCATTTGAAAAAGAAGCAAGAGCCTTGGGGGTTTTAAATCATATTACTTTTCATGGGAAAGTAAGCAGGGAAGCATTGATGGCTTTTTATGCCAATACTGATATTTTTATTATGCTTAGCGACCATACCAACTCGGGTGATTTTGAAGGTTTTGGTATTGCGGTTTTGGAAGCGAACTGCTTTGGTAAGCCAGCAATTGGCAGCAGAGAAAGTGGTATTGCTGATGCTATTAGCCATGAAAAAACGGGTATGCTGGTAAATCAAAAATCTCCCAGGGAAGTTGCAGCCGCCATCAGTGTAATTTTGAAACAGTATGATACTTTTAGTGAATATGCGCTGAAATGGTCCGTGAAACACGATTGGCAGCAGATTGGTAAAATGTATATTACGCTGATCAATGCAACTTTGAAATAATCAATTTACTAAATTGCCATAAGCTGGTAGTATTGCTTGCTTAAGACAGGCTTAAAAGATAGAAAAGTGAAATTAGCAATCATATCACATACGGAACACTATTTCAATGATGAAGGTATAGTAGTGGGATGGGGAGCAACGATCAGAGAAATTAATCATTTGCTCGATATTTTCGACGAAGTATATCATCTTGCTCCTCTTCATAGTGGAAAAGCTCCAAACAGTGCATTGGCGTACGCTTCCGATAAAATTAAATTTGTGCCCCTAAAACCTTCAGGAGGAGCAGGTTTTAAGAATAAACTGAAAATTGTTTCAGTCGCCAAAAGCAATTTGGAGACCATTCATAAATTTTTACCATCGATGGATGCTGTGCAGTTCCGAGGTCCAACCAATTTAGGCACTTACGTCATTCCTTATCTAACTTTCAGTAATCAACGCAAATTTTGGGTAAAGTATGCCGGCAACTGGTCTCAGGAAAATCCACCATTATCTTATGCATTTCAACGGAAGTGGTTGGCTAACAATTGGCAACGTTCACGGGTAACAGTCAATGGAAAATGGCCTAACCAGCCCTCACATGTGGTTACCTTCGAAAATCCATGTATTTCAGAGGAGGAATTGAAACATGCAAAAGCCATTGCGACTAAGAAAAACTACAATGGCAAACTAACTTTTTGCTTTGTGGGCAGAATTGAAGCAGCAAAAGGCGTGGGAAGAATTCTGGACGCGCTCGCTTTGATGACCGATACGAGTTTTATTAAAGAATTTGTTTTCGTTGGAGACGGCAAAGCCAGACCAGCTTTTGAAGCGCAAGCGCAGAAATTAACGGTAAAATGTACTTTTACCGGCGGACTAAGTCGTGAGGAGCTCAATAAAGTGTATGAGAAAGCGCATGTGTTTTGTCTGCCGTCTACCGCTTCGGAAGGTTTTCCTAAGGTAATTGCTGAGGCAGCTGCTTTTGGCTGCTTACCTTTAGTATCTTCCATATCTTCTATAGCGCAATATATTCATGATGAGCAAAACGGTATTGTGGTCCAGAACGTACAGCCTGCCAATCTGGCAAATGTATTAAAGCATTTAGCTGCAAAAGATAGACGGAAGCAGCTAGCCACTATGGCACATGAGGCTGAGAAAATAGCTGAGAAATTTACCTACGAGCATTATAATCGGCAACTCAAGAAACTGATTCTAGTGGATTTCGAAAAATCGTAGTTATAGGACACAATTTTGTTTAATTTTTGTAAACTATAATTTAAACAAAGCTGTTAGATACATAAAATAAACCAAGTGTATTAAATAATAAAGAACGTGAAAAGAACATATTTGTATTCCGCATTAATTGCCTTAAGTATTTCGACATTAGTTGCTTGTAGTAGTGATAATTCCTCTGAAAATACAAATCAGGAAGCTGAGTCTTCAACATCGACAGCACCGCAAACCACCGCAGCTGAGCCCGATACGGTTTCAATTACCCTGCGTGCACAAGGCAATACCATGTCAGAGATGAAGTTTGACCAGGATGAAATTAAAGTTCCTGCCGGAAGTATCGTTAAAATAGAGTTGGTGAATGAAGGTGAAGAGAGCGCAATGATCCATAATGCCGTTATAGCGTTTGGGGGTACTCTGGAGGCTACAGCCGAAGCTGCTAACAAAGCAGGCGCAGATAATAACTACGTACCTACCGGTTCATATATTGTTGCTGCTTCACCATTGGCGAGTCCGGGCCAGACAGTGGAATTTATTTTCGAAGCTCCGGAGCCTGGTGATTATATTTACGTGTGTACCTATCCTGG
>JBGSXH010000322.1:0-2042 GCA_041751515.1 Cyclobacteriaceae bacterium
ATTTTTTCATTTGATTTATCTTTAAGAATATTCTTTTTCTTAACCAAGCTGGCTCAACCACTTCAACTTGCTCCCCATAGCTTAATATTTCTCGCTCTAGTTCTGGGTTAATGATCAGCTTAAGACTTAATAGAAGCTCGCCCTGCTCTTCTTTTAAAATTTTCTGGCTGCTGTGAATGGGAACTGTGCGAATATAAGGGGCCACCTGGGCCTGTACCTTCAGTATTACCTGCTCCACTTCATCTTCCGGTTTTACAGATACGCCAAGGGCATCTTTCTTCAGTGCGAGGAACTGACTCCTGCGGTCTCCCCGAACAGGGGTGTCAGTTAAAGCAGGCTCCAGCATCCGTTCCAGGCCAAAAGTTTTAAATTTCTCCTCTTTAGGATCCCACACTGCCAGATACCATCGATTGCGAAACTCTAACAAAACTAATGGATCTACGACGTAGCTTTTGATCGTATCGGATGTAAAGGGCTGATACTTGAAGGTTAACTGTCGCTGGCTGCGCAGTGCATCCCACAGTATCGGCATATAATCTAAGGATAAAAGTTCCTGGTTGTCTTCAAGTAATAAATATTTACTAGTGCTTAAAGCGTCTTTCGAATGAGTAAGAAATGCAAGCCGCTCACAGCGCTCTAGCAATCGGAAAAACTGCCTGAAATCCGAAAGGTCTTCATCTGCCGGCTGGTCGAGAAAATAGCCTCCATACACTTTGCAGTAACTCACGCAAACTCCATAGTAACTTTCTATATCTTTTAAGTCACGCTCAAGAGTCCGCACTGACGTACTACCCAGCTCTTCCAGTTCCAATGAAGTTAATATTTTCTGTTTCTCCGGATATAAAAATGGTGGCTGGACTTGCCTGAGTATACATAGATGCCGTCTAAGAATAGCTAATTGATTCATGCGATCAGATTATATTAATATTTTAAGGTATCGAATATATATCTTCAATCCTAAAATTATTGTGTATAGTAATATTTAGTGGCTGAAGATCAGTGTTTTAAAAATATGATGTTTGAGGCGTCAACGTAGCTAATCTATTGAGGATGGTTAAAAGCATTCTCATAGAAACGATCTTAAATTGCAACATACTCTTAGAACGAATGAAATTGTATTAAATAGTTGGCTGGAGGAGCAAGAGCACAGCCGGTTGATGTTTGAAGAATCATCATTAACCTTGCAAGTATAAACCAGTGCGTTTATGGCTTTGCAATACCATTTCATTTTCTATCCCGCTTTTCGAGGGTCTTATCACATTTTGCAAGAAATGTCATGAAGATATCTTAACCTTGAGAAAAAATAGAACAATGAAAGTTAGATGGAGAGAGCATGAGATTTTATTGATTTCCATATCCGCAGCAATTGCTCTTGTAAGCTATGTTTGGAATTGGAGCATTCTGCAGCCCGAAACGATGGAGTCTGACTATGTTATGCCTTTCTCAAAAGGTAAGATAGCATTTGATTATGTTTCCAACATTATGCTTCCCCAAATGGCTGTTCTTCTCCTTGTATACTTGCTTTATTTATGGATAAACTTGTTTGTCCTACCTTTAGGTAGGCAAATGCTAATGGACAACGCTGCTATTGATTATTTTAAAAAAGCCGTATTGATTCTTTTACAAATTTTGGTGATAAGCTATTTGTTTGCGCTAGGAGTAAATGTTGCCACATACTATGCCCACCCATACCTTATAAATTATGGGCCGAATTTTAGAATTTTGCAATGGTTAGGGTATAATGATGCGCCATTAACAAATTTGTTCTCAGGATTTGAAGAGGCACTTACTATCTCCATTATCTATACTATTTATGCCTTTGTACGAGAAGTTTCTAGCTTCAAAATTGAAAGGTCTGGAACAAAGGGCAGTTTTAAAATATTGGTAAGCAATCAATTGACCAGCCTTTTGGCTATCTATCTGTCGATAGGAGTTTTGCTGGTTAATTTAAATATCATTAGTGAAACCGTTAGTATTGCATACCTGATTTTGGTGCCCTCTATTCTCTTAAGTTTTATGATGAATAGCTACTGGTTATTTCC
>JBGSXH010000323.1:0-6454 GCA_041751515.1 Cyclobacteriaceae bacterium
GTACTATAGCGAGTAGACAGGGCTTGAGATGATAAGCCTTTCTGCATGGTCTGTGGGACAAAGACCAGAGAAGACAGTCAGCTATCGATGCTCAAAATATATTGAAGATGCATCTACGGTTTAACGTAAAAGTACTGCAGCGAATAGACAGGGCTTGAGATGATAAGCCTTTCTGCATGGTCTGCGGGACACAGACCGGGGAAGACATTCAGCTATCGATGCTCAAAATATATTGAAAATGCATCTAAAGTTTAACGTAAAAGTACTATAGCGAGTAGACATGGCTTGAGATGATAAGCCTTTCTGCATGGTCTGTGAAACACTGACCGGAGAAGACAGTTAGCTAATTCAAGGCTCAAAATATAAATCTGCTTGAATTTTTTTGATGCGCTGCAGTTTTGCGGGAATGCTCAGCCGAAATCGAGATGAGATGATGCAGACAGATTGAGAGCGCTCGATGCGAAAACTGTTTGATAATAGCATCTCAGTATGATAGCTTTTTTCTTGATTTGAGAGCCTTTATTCCTAAATCTACTTATTTAAAACAAAAAAACAGCACTCAGTATCTCTCAATGCCCTTTTTCTATTAGCATCTTTTTTTGGCATCATCCATGCAATACGCTAAGTAACATGATGAATTTTTTAGACTGTTATTTTTTCAACTTTTATAACATCATGATTTTTTAAGCTGGTTAACACTTTTTGATATTTTTTTTAACTAGGATTTTTTAAGTGAAAATACTTCAGGCATTAATCGAAAGATTGGTGCCTGTTTTTTTTGCGCTTTCGGCAAGACTCTATTATTTAATCATTGCTGAAAGTGCGCTTTTGGTCGTTCAAGCTTTAAAAAAGCAATGAGAGGCACAGACTACGGAAAATATGGGAAATGTCATTTTTTAATAATTAGCTCAATTTAATAAGCCTTTCTGCATAGTAGTCTGTGGGACACAGAATAAGGGCGATCATTGCTAAGGATGATCAATGCCGAATTCTTCCAACAAACTTCCCAATCTAAAAAAGCTTCAGGGCTGTGCTACTTTGAGCGTAAATTCTCTAACTCCTTTAAATCTGCTAATTACAGTTTTCCGCTACTATAATAATTTCAAGTTGTGTATATTTCCATAACCAAAAATTTATACATAAATGAAAAAACTACTATTTATAGCTTTGCTATGGCTTCCATGGCATTTACAAGCACAGTCAGAAGATTCGAAGATTAAAATCACTGACTTACTTAAGATAAAGCAGCTCAATGATGTCAGTTACTCGAAGGATGGCAAGCAGCTCATGTTTTCTGTAAATAGCATTATCGCTGACAAGAAAGACGAGGACGAATATCAATTTTCCCACCAGCTATATCTATTTCGTGATAGCGATGATGCAGCCCCCCGCCAACTTACCTACCATGAAGATGGGGCTTCGCAAGCATCCTGGAGTCCAGACGGCAAGCAAATTGCCTTTGTCAGGAAAGCCGGTGATAAACCTCAGATTTTCCTGCTCTCTTTGGAAGGTGGTGAAGCGATGCAGCTGACAGATTTTCAATATGGCGCTAACGGGCCGCAGTGGAGCCCTGACGGCAAACGCATTTTGTTTACTTCCGGCATTAAGCTTACAGAGTTGCTGGCTGATACAGTCTTAAATCCGAATTCAGAAATTCCTGCCTGGTCTTATGAAAAGCCGGGATTTTTCGAGAATGAACAGTTCAGTAAGTCCGCCGGTGATAAAGCAGACGCTGATGGCAGCCTGGCAGAAATTCGCCGATATCTGGACAAGAACGAGAAGGATAATAAGGCCAAGGTCATTAACCAACTACAGTTTCAAGAAGAAGCAGAGGTAACGGGTAATATTAGACTGTCGCATGTATTTATCGTGGATATAGACCAGGCTGGTGCGCCACGGGATTTGACGCCAGGTTTCAGCTCGGCCAGAAACCCCGTTTTCACTCCGGATGGTAATAAAGTTATATTTGAGGCTAATTTGACCGAAGACGTCCATCCCCACCGCGGTCTGGAAACAGCCATTTATAGCATTGAGCCAAGCGGGGAGAATATGGTCAAGGTTTTAGGTGAAGAAGGCAAATCATACAGCAGCGCTACCCTATCCCCTTCTGGTAAGTGGCTGGCCTTTCAGCATAGTCCTACCATGGAGGTGCGCATCCCTACCCTGGCCATCATGCCGCTTAATGGTAATAAAGATGATATCATCGACGTTCCATATGATCGCAACAAGGGCAACTTCGTCTGGTCTGAAGATGAAAAATACTTATACTTTACTGCTCAGTCTAATGGTGGTACGGTCTTGAATAGATTGGCAATCAAGTCAAAGGCAATTGAACAGCTAAGCGATTATGAATATGCCATCGGCAGTTTTGACCTCAGCGGCAAGCGTCTGGTTTATACCCAATCCTCCAGCAGCAACCCTGATGAATTGTACAGGGCAACTATTGATTTCAAAAAAAACCAGCAGCTGAGCACCTTCAACCAGGAATGGCTTGCCGATAAAGCGATAAGCAACCCTGAGCGTTTCAGCTTTACCAACGATGAAGGGCAGGAAGTGGAATATTGGGTCATGAAACCGATTGGATTTGAAGAAGGCGAAAAGTACCCGTTATTACTGGAAATTCATGGAGGACCTTCCGCCATGTGGGGACCACCACAGCAAAGCATGTGGCACGAATACCAATATTTTGCAGCCCGTGGATACGGAGTCGTCTATGCTAATCCGCGAGGTTCCGGCGGCTACGGCGAGGATTTTTTACGGGGCAATATCAATAACTGGGGAGAAGGACCTGCCAATGATATTCTGACTGCCCTCGATAAAACCATTGCGCTGGGCTGGGCTGATACCAGTAAACTAGCAATCACGGGTGGTTCCTATGGCGGCTATATGGTGAGTTGGATTCTCGCCCACGACCAAAGATTCAAGGCAGCTTGCTCCCAACGAGGCGTTTACGACCTCACCACCTTCTTTGGTGAAGGCAATGCATGGCGACTAGTACCCCGTTATTTTGGTGGATATCCCTGGGAAGAGGAAGTACGTCCTTTGATACAAAAAGAATCGCCTTTAACCTATGTGGATCAAATTCAAACACCACTAATTATTTTTCATGGAGAAAGTGACCTGAGAACAGGAGTTATTCAAAGTGAAATGCTGTACAAAAGCCTTAAGATTCTCGACAGACCGGTAGAATATGTACGGCATCCCGGTGCTACGCATGAAATTACCCGAAGCGGCAACAACAGGCAGCGAATTGATCAGATGTTGAGAACCTATGAGTTTTTTGAAAGGTACCTACATGAAGAAGATGAGCAGGCCAAATAGGTAAAGCACCTTACTCTTACTGGCTTATAAATCAAAAAGGCCGCAATTCTCATCAGTCAAATGAGTTGTGCGGCCTTTGCTTTATCTTCTACATGAAATAGTTATCAACTATCGACAAGCTACTTTCAAATCACTTTTGGGCGGATTTTAGCTTTAACACTGTCACACCCAATGGCGGCAATATTAAAGAAAGAGAATGCGTTTTCCCGTGCCTTGGAATTGGATAAGTGGTTAGCGAGTGGTTTTTCACATCACTTCCACCAAAGCTCAAATCGTCAGAACTCAGCAGTTCAGTATATTCGCCCTTGACAGGAACGCCAATCCGATAATTTGATCGCACCACCGGCGTGAAGTTGGCTACAAATATGAGCTGATCTTCCGGATTTTTCCCTTTTCTTATCCAGCTCAACACGCTATTGCCTGAATCGTCAATTGAAATCCATTCAAATCCTTCAGGAGAATAATTAAGCTCATACAAGGCCTTCTCTTCCTGATATAGCTCATTCAAAGCTTTCACAAGCGACTGCAAACCATGGTTGAGTGGGTTATGGTTTTCATGCCATTCCAGACTATAGTCGTGTTGCCATTCTCTCCCCTGGCCGAACTCTCCTCCCATAAAGATCAATTTGGCACCGGGGTGCCCGATCATATAAGCATATAACAGGCGAAGATTGGCAAATTGCTGCCAAGGGTCGCCTGGCATTTTATCGATCAGCGATTTTTTCCCATGTACTACTTCGTCATGAGAAAGCGGCAACACATATTTCTCTGAATAAGCATAGTGCAGGCTAAAAGTTATCTGGTTATGGTGATAACTTCTGTAAACCGGCTCCTGCTTAAAATAGCTCAGGCTGTCGTGCATCCAGCCCATCATCCATTTCAGGTCAAAGCCAAGTCCACCACCACTGGTTGGATGTGTCACACCCTGATAAGAGGTAGACTCTTCCGCAGCCGTAAATACGTCTGGGAAATAGTTGTGCACTGCGTCGTTAAATTCCTGCAATAAGCTAATCGCTTCCAGGTTTTCCCTGCCACCATATTTATTGGGGATCCATTCACCTTCATTTCGCGAGTAATCCAGGTAGAGCATCGAGGCTACAGCATCCACACGAAGCCCATCGATATGGTACTTATCTAACCAATACAAGGCATTGGAGATCAGGAATCCTCTTACTTCATTTCGGCCATAATTGAAAATATTGCTTTTCCAGTCAGGATGGAAACCAAGTTTAGGATCTTCATGCTCGTACAAATGCGTACCATCGAAAAATGCAGGTCCATGTTTGTCAACAGGAAAATGTGAAGGCACCCAGTCCAGTATCACACCAATGTTGGCGCGGTGCAATTCGTTCACCAGGTACATGAAATCTTCCGGTGTTCCGAATCTGCTGGAGGGCGCAAAGTAACCCGTCACCTGGTAACCCCAGGAACCAAAAAAAGGATGCTCCATCACCGGCATCATTTCCACATGGGTAAATCCCATGTACTGGCAATAAGCTGGCAGCTCTCGCGCCATCTCTCGGTAAGACATAAAACGTCCCCCTTCTTCCGGCACTTTCCGCCAGGAACCCAGATGAATCTCATACACGGACATAGGCTTATTCAATGCACTGTCCTTCTTGCGCTTGTTCATCCAGGTTTTATCAGACCATTTAAAGTCAAAGTCCCAGACGACTGAAGCTGTATGCGGTGGTGTTTCCCAATGATATGCATAAGGGTCACCCTTTTCTTCCTCGTGGCCGTTATTGGACACGAGGAAATATTTGTAATACGATTCTTTGCCAAGATTCGGCACAAAAGTTTCCCAAATACCGGAGCCATCCCAGCGTGCCGTCATCGGCGTCTCTCCCCGATTCCAGCCATTAAAATTTCCAATTACCGCAATGTATTTTGCATTAGGAGCCCAAACGGCAAAGTAGGTGCCCTTGACACCGTTTTGTGTGGTTACCTTGGAACCAAGCTTGTTGTATAAATGATAATGTTTGCCCGCTTTAAAAAGATCGATATCGTAATCCGTAAATAGCGAATGAAATTCATTGCTTTCAACAACAACATCTTCTGAAACTTTCATCTTTTTTGTTGATGCGCGCCTGGCTTTGTTCACCGTTTTGAGCTGCATTTCCAAGCTTTTATCTTTATCGCTAGCCTTATTTTTCATCGTTTCAATGGTTTTCAGTTTACTTAAAGCAATTCCTTTAAAAGCTTATGGCTTATTAATGTATTTTTTCATAATCGCTTTAATACCTCGCAATGGGATAATAACCCAATCAGGTCGGTTATTCAATTCATAATTGAGTTCGTAAATGGCCTTCTCCAGGAGAAAAGTTTCCATCAGTATTTCAATATCTTCCGTATTGTCCGGAATAAACTTATCATTTTTTACTTCAGCGAAATACGACTTCATGTAAAAGCCACTCATATAATGATACCATTGCTCCGCCCAGGGCAGCAACTTGTTGATATCTTCGCTTCCCAGCTGGTTATTGAGGAAAATACTTGCATACGCAGCATAATGAAAAGAGCGTACCATACCGGCAATGTCCCGAAGCGGAGAACGCTTTAGCCTTCTTTCACTGAAACTTCGTGCAGGCTCACCTTCAAAATCCAAAATGACAAAATCTTTACCTGTAAACAAGACCTGCCCAAGGTGATAATCACCATGATTACGAATTTTTATTGCCTCAAATTTATGTTTGTAAATTCTCTTCAGTACTTTCAGCACATCCTGCTTCATGCCCAACACCTCCTCGGCTTCAGCACGAACGCTTTCCGGAAGCTTCTTGATGTTCTTTTGCAGACTTTGATAGGTACTCCTCACCAGTGACTGCAAGGAAGAAAATAACGATCGCTGATAGTGCAACGAAAACATCTCAGGCTTAAAGTCTTTGAGTTTCGCCCCATCGGCCAATGCTTTATGCATTTCTGCTGTTCTTAAACCCAGCAAATTGCAACGTTCTGCTACATTTACCCCTAATAGTTCCTGCAATGGTTCCGGCAACTCCTCATAATCGACAGGTTCCATTAAATTCCCCTGCAATGCCTGGGGCTGTTGACTGATAAAGTCCTGCGCCACAACCCTTTCATTATAATTGCTCAATCTTTCCAGCATATAAACCCAGGCATCACCATGGTT
>JBGSXH010000324.1:0-1616 GCA_041751515.1 Cyclobacteriaceae bacterium
TCATAGGCAGTGATGGCTTTGGGTTCGCTCCGCAGGAAAACGGTTCTTACAAAACGATTCCCCAGCTGGGCAATGTTATCATAAAAGACAATGTAGATATTGGGGCTAATACTGTCATTGACTGTGCTACATTGGAAAGCACCATTATTGAAAATGGGGTAAAACTAGACAACCTCATCCAGATTGCACATAACGTAGAAATAGGAAAAAATACAGTCATTGCTGCGCAAACGGGAATTAGTGGCTCTACAAAAATTGGAGCCCAGTGTATTATCGGTGGTCAGGTAGGCATTGTAGGCCACCTGAAGCTCGCTAATAAAACTTCAGTAGGAGCTAAATCAGGCATTAGCAAGTCCATTTCGCAGGAAGGAAAGATTATGCTTGGAGAAATTGCCATGGAGAGAAATGCATATCTAAAATCTTATGCTATTTATAGAAGACTACCTGAAATGACTGAAAGGATCAAACAATTAGAAGAGAAAATACTTAATTTGCCTTCGATTTAGAGGATGTATGAATATTAAGCAACACACAATAAAGAAAGCCATTACGGTGTCCGGTGTAGGTTTACATACTGGTGTAGAGGTAAACATGACCTTCTTGCCAGCCAAACCGAATCACGGAATCAAGTTTCAACGCGTTGACCTTGAGGGCACTCCTGTTGTAGACGCAGATGTTGACAACGTTGTTGACCTGAGCCGTGGCACTACCATTGAACAAAATGGTGCGCGAGTCAATACTGTTGAACATACCCTTGCTGCGCTGGTAGGAATGGAGATTGATAACATCATGATTCAACTCGACGGCCCGGAGCCTCCTATTATGGACGGCAGCTCCAGAATGTTCGTTGATGCCTTGAAACAGGCGGGCGCCGAAGAACAAAATGCACTTAGAAACTTTTTTGAGATTGAAGAGAGCATTTCTTACCGCGACAAAAGCCGCGATGTAGAGATCGCAGCCCTTCCACTCGACGATTATCGGGTAACAGTCATGGTTGACTATAATAGCCCGGTTTTAGGTAGCCAGCATGCTTCAATTACAGACATCTCCCAGTTTGAAGAAGAAATTTCCTCTTGCAGGACTTTCTGTTTTCTGCACGAATTGGAAATGCTTCACAAGCAAAACCTCATAAAAGGTGGTGATCTCAATAATGCTATTGTGATCGTAGATCGTGTTGTGGAAGATCACGAACTTGACCATCTCGCCAAGCTTTTTAATAGAAAACGTGTAGAAGTTAAGAAAGAAGGTATTTTAAATAACGTCGAGCTCCGTTATAAAAATGAGCCGGCACGGCATAAATTACTTGATGTGATGGGTGACCTTGCGCTGTTGGGCAGGCCTATTAAAGCACAAATTCTGGCTGCCAGGCCAGGACATGCTGCTAATGTCGCTTTTTGTAAAAAGCTCAAAAAGAAAATGTTGCAAAGTGAGAACAGCAATGTTCCTCACTACAATCCAAAATTACCTCCGGTACTGGACATTAATCAGATCAGCAATATTCTGCCCCATCGATATCCTTTCCTGATGATTGACAAAATCATTCATCTGGATGACAGCACAGTTACTGGCATAAAAAATGTTAGTATGAATGAGCCATTTTTTCAGGGGCACTTTCC
>JBGSXH010000325.1:0-1786 GCA_041751515.1 Cyclobacteriaceae bacterium
AAGGGGAGTTTCCAGACCCCAATCAGACAATGACCTCCCAGGACACAATCACGCTCACTGCGGCCTATGGCTGGACAAGTTAAATGACATGGGATTTTCTTAAAGCAACTTGAGGAGATTCATCTTTAAAATGGCTGCCATAGTAAAAGAATCTGTGATTTCTGATTGAGCAATTTTAGAAAAAACCCATTCAACAGGAAACCAGCCAACATTGGCGACCTCGCGACTAGCCTGACTATTGGTTGGTATAGATACATCAGACACTACCCCAAAGAGTCTAACTTTAGAGGCTAAAAGACCGGAGTTAGGATGAACCTCTCCTAAATCTAAAAACTTAACATCTGAATGCATTAGCAACTTTGCATCAACTCCAGTTTCCTCACAAAGCTCCCTTATTGCATCAAGTACAGAGTCCTCGCTTTCACCAAAACCGCGTGGAATTTCCCAAAGAGATTTCTGAATTGGATACCTGTATTGTTTAACCAAGCAAATTCTTCTCTGCGCCATGAATAAGATAGCAACACCTGGATATCCTTGCCCTTCAACAACACGGTTGTAGTTCCCGATTCTTCCATCTGGAAATCTTACTACATCAAAGTATAAAGTCACCCAAGGATTCGCTTCTTCTGAATAAACCAGATTTTCACTTATTAAACTGATTTGATTCTCAGGGAGATCTTCATTCAAATTCATTATCTGCTATTAATCCAGAAAAACGAAGGAACAAGAGCCTTGATAAATTTTAGCTTACAGAGGTAGTCGCGTATCGAATGATCCTATTTAATATCCTTGACTTTTTTGAAAGCTCTTTTTCACCTAAATGATCAACAAGGAAATAAGAACATATCCCAATTAATGCTCCGGTCAGTGGCCCAGTTACCAACCCTCCAACTGCACCAACAATCCCATATTTTACCGCTGCTCTAAGCATAGATGCTGATTCTTGATTCAAAACAACGTCAAGATAGGGATCAAATCCTCTTCTGAGGGCATCAGGATCACTAGTATCCCACCATGTTTTGAAGCTATTTGAATGAAGACTGTAAATATTTTGAAATTGATCAGTTGGCATCGCTCCTAGTCCATAAACTATCTCTGCGGGTGCTTCAAATCTAGATATTTCAGGGGTTGAATTGTCAATAATACTGAGCCCACTGATTCTCTCCTCGAATGAACCTCTTACAGATTCAAAAGTTCTACAGCGGTGCTGTCGTGCTATTGCAAGATTATATGCGTAATGAAACCAAACTTCTACCAAGCTTAGATCTGATAGAAGATCTGAACTTGCTCCTCTCTTTAACTTCGTAATTCGACCATCTAGTGAACTACGATCTCTTGTTTCATTGGCCCAAATAGCAAGTTCTTTACCTTGATTTGTCTTTAGATATTGAAGATGCTTATCGGCTGATATAAAAATACACTCGTCTAAGGGAAATTTAGCTCTATCCCACGTTAAGACTTTTCCTTTTAGTACTGTTTCTTGAGCCTCAATCCATTTAACCCAACCATATTCAATTCTATCTATAAAGTCTGTTTTTCCAGAAAGATTCCTAATTATTCTACATAAATCTTTCCAAGAGCTTATAGAGTCGCTGTCTACATCTCGCAAGCCTAGCTGAATTTGAGTTCGGATATTGTCATCTTCAATAGATGAGAAGGAGAAGCCCCTTAGCTTAGCTTGATCTTTTTTCTTGACAAAGCCTAATATAGTATCCTCAAGAGTACCTGATCGCGCTCTGATTTCTATTGGGAGAGAACCATCTCTTTGTCGATAAATTTTATTGAG
>JBGSXH010000326.1:0-8265 GCA_041751515.1 Cyclobacteriaceae bacterium
AGCATAGTAGAGGAGCCATAAAGCAAGTAGCCTGCTGCGACCTGATCTGCCCCTTTTTGCAATACATCGCGCTGCGTAACCGGGCCACCAGCTGGCGAAAGCCTTCGGTAAATAGAAAAGATGGTACCTACAGAAACATTCACGTCTATGTTGGAAGATCCATCCAGTGGGTCGATGGCCACAATATACCGTGCTTTGTTGTTCTCAATTTCAACGATTTCGTCGTCTTCTTCCGAGATGACCGCGCAAACTTCACCGCCTTTGGTCAGTGCTCTGATAAAACGAATATTCGCAAGAACGTCTAGTTTTTGCTGCTCTTCGCCTTGGATATTGGTAGAACCTATGGCACCACTAATGTCAATAAGCCCTGCCTTGTTCATTTCTCGGTTCACTACTTTTCCCGCCAACGCTATATCGCGTAAAAGTTGAGAGAGTTCACCTGTCGCATAAGGGAAATCGTCTTGTTTGCTCTTAATAAACCGATCTAAAGTGATGCCGATCGGCAAGCCAATGCGTGAATTTTCCATTTAAAAAAATTAGATTTGTTGGGAATTCAAATTTATAAAAAAATACGTCTAAATACTCGTTTTAATCCATCTAAATCGTTTGTAATACTTATGCAGGTTTTTAAATTTGGTGGCGCTTCTGTAAAAAATGCCAGTGCAATCACTAATGTCGCCACGATCATCAAGGCTCAAAAAGGAAAAAAAACGCTGGTCATTGTTTCGGCTATGGACAAGACTACCAATGCGTTGGAGCATGTATTGCATTCCTTTTTTAGCCGGAATGATTATCATCCCCACTTACTAAAAATTCAAAATTTTCATCATCAGGTGTTGACGGATTTAAATCTTGATGATGGCATTGTACAGCAAAATATTGACACCATCTGTAGGGATATCGACAATCTACTTTCAAATCATTCGCAGCAGGCAGACAAAGCCTATCTCTACGATCAGGTCATCAGCTGTGGGGAATTGCTTGCCACCCATATCGTGGCAACCTATTTAAAGAAGTCCGGCATTGCAGCAGTCTGGCATGATGCACGCCATAGTCTCAAAACTAACAGCCAGTACAAGTCAGCGCTCGTCAACTGGCCTTTAACAAGGCAAGTGTCAGAAGAAAAATTACTGCCGGTACTGGAGAATAATGTCGTAGTAACACAAGGTTTTATAGGCAGCGATGAGGCTGAGCATACCACAACATTAGGAAGGGAGGGTTCGGACTTTTCGGCTGCCATTTATGCCACTGTACTCGCTGCGGAGAATGTCACTATTTGGAAAGATGTGCCCGGCGTACTCAATGCAGACCCCAAGTTAATGCCAGATGCCATACTCTTCGAACATCTTTCCTACAAAGAGGCTGCGGAAATGACCTATTATGGAGCAAAAGTGATCCACCCAAAAACCATAAAACCCCTTGCCAATGCTCATATTCCTCTATTTGTAAAGCCTTTCATGCAACCGGAGGCCCCGGGCACCAAGATATTCGATTTCGCTATAGAGCATTTCACCCCTACCTTCATCGTAAAGGAACAACAACAATTGATATCTTTTCACCTTAAAGACTTCTCTTTCGTTCAGGAAAAAAACCTGAGCATGGTCTTCCAGGCTTTGAATGATTTGCAAATAAGCCTCAATGTCATGCAAAATGCCGCTACTTCCATCTCTATTTGTGTAGATAGCGATGCACAGAAACTCGAACAACTAACAGCCATGCTGAAGGGCTCATTTGACATTCGGTACAATAATGACCTGCACTTAGTAACGGTAAAAAATTATACCGAAGATAGCATTACGACATGGCAAAATGCAGATATACTGCTTGAACAAAGGACCCGAAACAATTATCAGATCGTTATAAAACCAGCTTTTTCACAAGTCGCTTCACTGGAGGCAGATAGCTAGGCCCAAACATGTTCACATGTACTAGTAAAGGGTACAGGTTATAAATAGCTACCCTTTCTTCAAACCCGGGCTCGAGGGGCAGCGTATTTTGATATTCGCTATAGAAAGAAGCGTTAAAACCACCGAAAAGCTTCGTAAATGCCAGCTCCATTTCCCGGGAACCATAGTATAAGGCAGGGTCTATTAAACATGGCTTCCCACTTTCATGGCACAGGAAGTTGCCACTCCAAAGGTCGCCATGCAACAAGGAAGCAGGAAGCTCGGGTATTAAAGAAGGCAACTTTTCATAAAGCTTTCTGAACTGCTCTAAAAATGTTTTATCAATATGCTTATTGTAGAAAGCCAGAGTGATCTGAACTTCCAGCCTGTTTTCAATGAAAAAATCAAGCCAGGTAGATTGCCTGGTATTGGTCTGCGGGATTTTGCCAATAAAATTATCATAATCCAGTCCCGGGGAATTTGCTATTACCTTATGCTGAGCAGCAAGCTTTCGCGCGAAAGATTCCCAGAAACCGGCTTGCATATTGCCTGTGGGCAGATGCTCCATTAACAAATAGCTCCGGCCCTCGGCTTTGCCGCTGCCTGCTATTTTCGGAATGATAAAGTCAGTGTATTTTTCCAGAGTAGCAAGGCCTTTTGCTTCAAGGGTAAACAGGTCGCCTGCATCCTGCTCCTGCCATTTAAGAAAATAATGGCCACCCTCTCCAACCAGGAATACAGCATTATTGACATCGCCTCCGGAGATCAGCTCATAGCGTTGCACCTTTTGCGAAATGCCCGTAGAAGTGTACAGTACCTGTTCAAAAAAAACCTGCTGCTCATTGCCCAAAGTCATAACTCATGCCTTTCTGTAAGATAACCTAACAATTTATGGTTGGCATTTTCAAGAATAGAAAATACATGACGAAAACCTTCTTCTCCTCCAAAGTAGGGATCCGGCACTTCTTCGTCATCCGTTTCATCCAGGGAACGCATGAGCATAATAGTAGCACATTCCTCATTATTTTTTAAGTCCTGTTTCATTGACATAATATGCTCCAGGTTTTTATAGTCCATCGCCAGAATATAATCGTAATGCAGGAAATCCTCCAGCTTCAATTGTTGCCCTACATGATCAATAATAACGCCCTCATCAGCGGCATTTTTAAGCGTTCTGGCATCAGCCTTTTCCCCGATATGATAGTCGGAAGTTCCGGCAGAATTTACCATAAAATTGTCACCTAAATCCTTGTCTTTTATAAGCCTTTTGAACTGACCCTCAGCGAGTGGCGATCTGCAAATGTTTCCCAAACAGACGAATAATATCTTAATCATTTATTAATATTATTTAAGTAAAAATTTATTGTATTGTTAAATGCTTTGCTTAATTTTACAGCCGATCTGAAAAATCAATCAATTAAAGCGTACCGTGGTAACTGAGCTTGAATGTTATGGTTACTAATTTTTTGAATATTATGAATGCCAAAAAATCAAGTTTCTCTTTTATCTTAAAGGTTTTTGCTTTGTCAATGTTATTAGTGGTCTTTCACTACAAGACAAAGCAACCAGCCCAATTTACCGCAGCCGAAGACTCTTTAAAGAACTTCAACATAAAAACTGCTAATTTAAATCTGCCGGACGAAAAGAAAAAGATCAGTCATCGTGCTACTTTTAGTGCCGATCTGTTCACGGGAAATTAGTATCCGTTTTTCAATGAAAAAATGAGCGGGAAAGCTATTTTTTCTATATTTACCATAGAACAAAACTGATTTCTATGGAATTCGAATACATTAAAGTGACCCCCCAATATCAGGAACATTTGGCGCTTATCAGCTTAAATCGACCTAAAGAACTCAATGCCCTCAACCTGCAGCTCATGCAGGAGCTAAAAACCGCCCTTCACGATCTTGATCAAAATGATGACGTTAGAGTGATCATTTTGACAGGCAATGCAAAAGCCTTCGCTGCCGGTGCAGACATTAAGCAGATGGCTGGTAAATCTACCATTGACATGTTGAAAGTGGACCAGTTTAGCACCTGGGATCAAATCAAAAAAACTAAAAAACCTTTAATTGCTGCTGTTTCCGGCTTTGCGCTAGGCGGTGGTTGTGAATTGGCCATGACCTGCGATATGATCATCGCATCTGAGTCTGCCCGTTTTGGACAGCCCGAAATAAAAATCGGTGTCATGCCTGGTGCTGGTGGTACACAAAGACTTACCCGGGCTATTGGTAAAGCAAGGGCAATGGAAATGGTACTGACAGGAAAATTTATTACCGCAGAAGAGGCCTTAGGCTATGGCCTAATCAATAAGATTGTACCTGTGGAGATTTACCTCGAAGAAACCGTTAAATTCGCAAAGACTATTGCTGATATGTCCCCTATTGCAGCACAAATGGCCAAAGAGGCTGTTAACCGTGCCTACGAAACGCATCTGGACGAAGGCCTGCATTTTGAGCGCAAAAACTTTTATATGCTTTTTGCTTCAGAAGATCAAAAAGAAGGGATGAATGCTTTTGTTGAGAAAAGAAAGGCCCATTTTACAGGGAAATAACAGTTGCCCAGTCATAAAGCCGGGTTATCGCAATCGTAGCCCGGCGCCTATATTGATTCCTGTGAACGGCCCCATGGTATAACTTCCCTGAAAATACAATAGCGGGAGATCCCATCTGGCCCCTAAAGTTAGAAAAGAGGATGCATGGTGATAGTTTTCAGAAAATGGGTTGCTTACTGTCTCAGCCTCGTTAAAAATATAGGTGCCTTCATAGGCCACATTTTGCCAGCCATGCAGGTAACCTAAGGTAGCAAAGGCATGCAGCATAAAGACCTGCTGACTCAACATCAACTGGGCAGAAAACGCATGATTGTGCATTAAAAGTGTTCCCACTTCGGTTTGCACAAAACCTTCCTGGTGCAAAAGCATTTTACTGCCTGCTGCCTGATTATAAGCAATCAATCCACTGAAATTAAACGGAATTTCATTCAGCAAGGGAACATATTGCTTGATATCATGGTGAATACCAATCCCCCAGCCCT
This sequence comes from Cyclobacteriaceae bacterium, assembly GCA_041751515.1. GTDB lineage: Bacteria > Bacteroidota > Bacteroidia > Cytophagales > Cyclobacteriaceae > JBGSXH01. Next base: position 4,923 of record JBGSXH010000326.1, read on the forward strand.
GGAATTGAATATCGCCGGCTTTAAAAGAAGGCATGTATTTCACTCTGATATCTGTTCCTCTTGCGATGCCAATCCCACCCTGTACAAAGGGCATATGCACCATAGAAGCACCAACCCAGTTCCGCATGCCCATTCCCCTTGCTACGTTGAAAGCACCGTTTTGAGCATGACTAAGCTGCGTTTCATCAGCATTATTCCCAAGAATAGTTGGTAAACTTGTCGGCTGATCTGCAGAAAGGCTTAACTGTCTGTACCTGCCTGTCTGCAAGAGAAATGTTTCTGCTTCTCTGGGAACAAATAGTGTGGTGTAGCCAATCTCTAAATCGAAACCCAGCGTTTTATGCACTTTGGCGCCGGAGGCCCAGTGATAGTGCATGCCAGCGCCCAATCCTTCGCCAAGTGGTTGTGTGTATGCCTGCAACAAAGCCCGGGTATCGCTACCTGCAGCGAGGTAGCCTACAGAGCTATCCTGTGCAGTAACCTCAAAGGCATGCTGCACTAAAAGCGGCAGCAACAAAAAATAGATGGTTAAGGTGCTATATTTCACGGCAATCAATTGATAACATTCAAGATATAACGACAAAATTGCTAAAAATGATTTTCATCAAGAAAAATTAATCTGACCACCATTCATTCGAATTAAAACTTGACTTTGCAAGATTAATTCAATACTTTTGCAGTAAATTTTCGCAGTTAGGAATTATTCTTACTTGAAAAGCATTAGCAGCTCGTGACGGAACGTACATTATATCATTACGAACACATAAAGGCAAAAATTATTCATGCCGGTTTAAAGGCGACGCAACAACGAATTGTTTTATATGATGCATTACTTAAAGTAGAAAACCACCCGACTGTCGAGCAATTGTTTGAGACAGTAAAGCCGGATAATCCCAGCATTTCATTGGGAACGGTATATAAGACACTGGACAAACTTATTGAAGTAGGTCTGGTGGAAAAAGTGATGAGTCGGGAAGGTCAAATGCGTTACGATGCCAATTTGGCGAATCACAATCATATTTATTGCACAAATACTGGGGAGATCATCGATTATTATGACGAAGAACTTAACGATTTAATAAAGTCATTCTTTAGTCAGAAAAAATTACAAAATGTTAGAATACAAGACATCAGGCTGCAGATTAATGCAGAGAAAGTAAATCCTAATGAAGATGTTTCTATCGCTTAAATAAGTAAATCATTAACTATAAATTCATAAAGTATGTCATTAGTAGGAAAAAAAGCACCGTTATTTAATGCACCAGCTGTTATAAATGGCGATGAGATTGAAGAAAACTTCAGCCTTGACCAGTATATTGGTAATAAGGAGGTTATTTTCTTCTTTTATCCTAAAGATTTCACATTCGTTTGCCCAACTGAGATTCTTGCTTTTCAGGAAAAACTGGCTGACTTCGAAAAAAGAGGTGTAGCGGTTGTAGGTTGCTCATGCGATACAGAAGAGACCCACCTCGCATGGTTGGATACTCCTAAAGACAAAGGTGGTATTCAAGGCGTAAATTACCCTGTGGTAGCCGATACTTCCAAAACCATTGCCAATAACTTTGGTGTACTAGCTGGTGACTGGAATTACAATGAAGAAGGTGACCTTATATTTGAAGGTATTCCTGTAGCTTACAGAGGTACATTTTTGATAGACAAAAATGGCGTCGTACGTCACGAAACCATCAACGACCTTCCATTAGGTAGAAATATCGATGAAATGGTGCGTTTGGTAGATGCGCTTCAGTATGTAGAGAAGCATGGCGAGGTTTGCCCTGCTAACTGGGAAGAAGGTAAAGAAGCGATGAAAGCGACTAAAGAAGGTGTTTCTTCATATTTAGCCAACAATTAATTTAGAATTATTTCTTTTATAGTGAAGAGCCCTCAGAATCTGAGGGCTTTTTTTATTTTTGCAGGCATGATCGCAGTTTTCCTTTATAACCTTTCCATCACATTTTATGCTATTGCTGTTCATGTTGCTGCATTCTTAAAGCCCAAGGCCAAAGCTTTCATCGTAGGCCGGAAAAATCAACAAAGTAAAATAGCGGATTTTGCAGCACAAAATACAAAAACTACCTACTGGTTTCATTGCGCCTCGCTGGGTGAATTTGAGCAAGCAAGACCAGTATTGGAAGCACTAAAGAGCTTCTCTCCTGAGATTGCTATCGTCTTAAGCTTTTTTAGCCCTTCTGGCTATGAAGTTCGGAAAAATTACCCACTGGCAGACCTTATCATTTATCTGCCACTCGATCGCAAAAAGGCAATGCAAACGCTGTTAGCTACTTTAAAGCCTGAAGTACTCATCATCGTAAAGTATGAATTTTGGTACCATTTCATTCATGAGGCGAAGAAAATGGATTGCCAGGTACTTTCAATTTCTGCTATTTTCAGACCATCACAGCAATTTTTCAAAGCTACTGGCGGACTGCAAAGGAAAATATTAAGACAGTTCGATCACTTGTTCGTTCAAAACAAGGAATCATTGGCGCTGTTGCAGGGGATTGGCATACAGCGGGCGAGTATTGCCGGCGATACCCGGTTTGACAGGGTATTGACGATAAAAGACCAGCGGAAAAAGCTGCCGTTCATGGAGCTTTTTTGCGGTAGTCAACCCCTATTGGTGGCCGGCAGCACCTGGCCGCAGGATCATGACTTGCTATTGCCCATGATTAATGGTGATAATAACGGCTTGAAATATGTGATTGCCCCGCATGAAATTCATGCGGAGGAAATACAGGCTTTAAAAAAACGCATCAATAAAAAGGTCATATTGCATTCTGAATCAGATAATGCAGATTTAGCGAATGCTGATGTGCTTATCATTGACAACATTGGCATGCTTTCATCGCTATATGCTTACGGAAAATATGCTTATGTAGGGGGCGCATTTGGCAAAGGCCTCCACAATACCCTGGAACCTGCGGCTTTTAATATTCCAGTGTTTTTTGGCGATAAGCAGTACAAAAAATTTCAGGAAGCCGTGGCCATGAAAGAGCAAAGATTGGCGTTTCCCGTTGCAGCTACAATGGACCTGCGCGCGCAACTGAATCGCCTTGAAAACACGCCAAAGGCTTATGCATCTATCGCAAAACAATCAAAACAGTTTATGAATACTAAAGCCGGCGCTACCAACATGATCATGAATTATCTAAAAAACAACAGCTTATGAGAGGCAGAGTATATAAATCAACCGGCTCCTGGTATTGGGTAAAGGCGGAGTCCGGGGAATTTATTTCCTGCCGTTTGCGTGGGAAACATCGTATGAAAGGCTTGAAGGTCAGCAATCCCATTGCTGTAGGTGATTATGTGCATTATATAGCAGACACGGATGAAAAAGGTATTA
>JBGSXH010000327.1:0-1921 GCA_041751515.1 Cyclobacteriaceae bacterium
TTCATAATTTACTGGTCGATAAAGGCTATACTGTGCTCGACATCGATTATCGCGGTAGCGCTGGGTATGGACGCGACTGGCGTACGGGTATCTATCGTCATATGGGTGGAAAAGATTTGAGCGACCATGTAGATGGTGCAAAATTTCTGGTAGATGAATACAATGTTGATGCGGAAAAAATTGGTATTTACGGGGGTTCATATGGTGGCTTCATCACGCTGATGGCCATGTTCACCGAACCGGGCACTTTCGCTGCCGGTGCTGGTTTGCGTTCGGTGACTGACTGGGCGCATTATAACCATCCTTACACAGCCAATATTCTAAACGAACCTTATGCAGATTCGCTAGCATATGCTAAAAGCTCACCAATTTACCATGCGGAAGGGTTGGAAGGCGCTTTATTAATTTGCCATGGTATGATTGACACCAATGTGCATTTTCAGGATGTGGTAAGATTGTCTCAACGCCTCATAGAATTGGGAAAAGATAATTGGGAAATGGCGGTTTATCCTTTGGAAGATCATGGCTTTGTAGAACCAAGTAGCTGGACGGATGAATACAAACGCATTTTAAAGCTTTTCGAAGATAACTTAAATTGATTTACAAGCGGTATCCATAAACTTTGGTGGCCGCTTTTCCCATAAGAATGAACTATATTATGAAGCATACCTCGCTACTGATTGGGTCACTACTCCTATTATTTTCCTGTCAGACAGAAGACGCCGTTCAGCAGCAAACCAGGCTTTATGGTCAAATTGGCAAGAAAGCGGGCATTAGTACAGCACACCCTGTGGCTACGGCAGTAGGCATGGATGTTTTGCGCGAAGGCGGCAACGCTTACGATGCAGCAGTGGCCGTGCAATTTGCACTAGCGGTTGTGTACCCAAGAGCAGGGAATATTGGCGGTGGTGGTTTAGCAGTATTGCGTCAACAGGACGGAGCAGTCTACAGTCTTGATTTTCGTGAGAAAGCTCCTGGGAAAGCTTACAAAAACATGTACCTGGATGAGGACGAAGAACCCATTGATAAACTCAGTACCGTCGGACCCTTAGCAGCTGGTGTACCCGGAACCGTAGCCGGTATGGCTGCATTGCACGAAAGATTCGGCTCATTATCATGGGATAAACTTGTGGCTCCTGCCATGCTTATTGCCGAGCAGGGGGTTTGCTTAACAAAAGCTGAAGCAGAAAAACTGAATGAAAACCAGTCTTTCATCAAAGAAAACAGTCCGGGAACACCTGCATTTATCAATGAAAATGAATGGCAGGAAGGTGACACCCTTAAACAACCAGAACTGGCTGAAACCTTGCGAATGATCAGCGAGCAAGGAAAAAAGGGGTTTTACGAAGGCAAAACTGCCAAATTAATCGCCAGCCAGATGGAAGCCACCGGCGGATTCATTACCGAAGAAGACCTGGCCAGCTATCAGGCAGCATGGCGCGAGCCTATCGTAGAAGGCTGGGAAGACTATAATATTATAGCCATGCCGCCTCCCTCCAGCGGCGGTATTGCTGTCGTACAATTACTTAAAGGTACCAGCAATTACCCTGTGGAAGACTGGGGGCATAACTCACTAAAGACACTGCATATTATGACCGAACTGGAACGCCGTGTGTATGCAGATCGCGCGGTTTATATTGGCGATCCCGATTTTGTAGATGTGCCGACAGCTATGCTCATGAGCGATACTCATTTGGAAGCTAGATTTGGCGATATCAAAGAAGATGAGAAAACCGACTCTCAGGAAATAAAAGAAGGCAATGTTGAGGTAATCGAAAGCATAGAAACCACCCATTTTAGCATACTTGATGAAATGGGTAATGCTATATCGCTCACGACAACCCTCAATGGCAATTTTGGCTGTAAAGTGGTAGTAGACGGTGCTGGCTTTTTGCTGAACAATGAGATGGATGACTTCAGC
>JBGSXH010000328.1:0-1981 GCA_041751515.1 Cyclobacteriaceae bacterium
GCTACGCAGCTAAAGAAAGGCGGTAGTTGGAGTATTGAAGCCAGCGAAGTGGACAGGATGCACCAAGAGGCGGTAGCCAACCACTTTCGCAACGCAAAATCAATTTCCCTGCGAGATCAAAAGATTCTGAAAAAATTAGGGTTTAGGATAAAGGAGGGGGAGCTATGAGAGCATTAAGGAAATTTTTTATAGAAATTTTTTCTAGGGCCGAAAGAAACTATACAAACTGTATTGCTTTGAATATTAACACCTATGCGATAGGTGCCTATTCTGATTCTATAAAATGTCTTGTACCCTTTCATCTTTTTGAGGTTCCTAATTTCCATTATGTTGTTGGCTTGGTAAATGTTCTTAATAGCGTTGTTAATACCAGACTTAAGATTATTGTCTTTTACTTTAATATAAGCTGCAAGGTACTTTTTGGAAAATGCAACTTTCATAAAAGACCCATTGCCCTCAATACTTCTTTTTCGTCAGCAAAACCTTCAGCAATTGCTTTTTTCATTTCAACTACCATAGCAAGGTCTTCCTTGTCTTCATCGGTAAAGCCAAGTTCATTAGCGATAACCCGAAGATCTGTAATGCCTCTGTCCCTATATCCCTCTAATTGTTCCAATAGCTCAGGTTCATCTACCGCATCAATTAATTCGTCTAGGGTGATTTTGTCGTCTGGCACTAACCAAATGCCTAAATCTTTATCAGATAAGGTCTTTAGTAGCTCAATGACGCTTTTTGAGGTGGGATTCTGGTCAGTTATTTTAAAAACATACTCCATATACGAATATACAGGAAATACTGGAAAAAAGTTTAAAAAAATAGCCGCCCCGCTAAAGGCAGCTATTCCCGTTGCTCAATCAAAACAACCAATATCATATTTTATTCTCGAAAAAAATTGCAGCCAGCAACAATCGAAGCTAAAAAGTATGATTACAAAACACAGTAAATCAGCACAAAAACTAAATCTACCAGCATGAGTAAATATAGCCCTTTAAGTACTCATAAACAAGCTTTTTGGCTGGAATCTCAGTTGGAAAAGATGGAAAATGATTTCATGTACATGCTCCAGACTTTCGGGAAAGACTATGCTGTAAAAATCTTTGGCAGCAACAACCGCCAGCGATATGAAAGGCTCAGCTGCATTAAAGACTGCCTGGAAAAGTTCGCTACCCTTCAGGCTAACCTGGATACAGTTAGCCCCTCATTGCTTCAAAAGCTCACTGAAAACGACTTATCGGAAGAAGAAATTTTAGATGCTATAGTGTCTGCCATGCATTCCGGAGGCACCAGCAAAAGTAAAGGTATGATATCGTCCCAAATCAACACTAAATATGAAGGATAGAATCAATAAGTCGCATTTGTTAACGGCCATCGTTGTGGTGTCTGAGTTCCTGGCAGATCATAGAATTGGTATGGCAAAAAATTACATTTTCAGGGCAGCTTTCGAAGCACTAGAGGACGAAATGTTTGTCTCCAAGCGCTCATTGCTCAACCACTTGCAGCGCCTAAATGATTTGGGGTTTATACAAACCTATGAGCGGTACCAGAACCATTATAAAATTACATTGCCTGATTACCTAGCTCAATACATCCTGCAACAAGACGCTTTAGCAGAAACGCAAGCAGAGACATCTATACTAGATGGCGTTTCTGACAAAGACTATAATGTCGCACAGCAGACCATTTCTTTCTTCAACGACAACTTTAAAAATTAGCAAAATAATTATGAGACTACTCTACCCTTCGGGACATACATAACGCTATAGCTACGATATAGCCCCAAATTTTGCTTACGCGGAGCAAGAAGAGGGAAATTACATACAACGGTAAAAAGCTTAGCTACACCGTTATCAGGAAAAATATGCCCAATCGGCATATTTTTTAAAAAACTTCCTTTGAAGTTTTCTGTTAGGGGATTCCCTGACCCTTTCATTTTAATGATGTTTCCAAGCAGTTGAAAAGTAAGTTAAGATGTTGACAGAAA